>NZ_JASEWO010000273.1:0-3960 GCF_030024295.1 Pantoea sp. Pa-EAmG | reverse complement strand
ACTTCTGTAACAAGCTGTGGAACGCCAGCCGCTTCGTGCTGATGAACACCGAAGATCAGGATTGCGGCCAGAACGGCGGCGAGCTGAAGCTGTCACTGGCGGATCGCTGGATCCTGACGGAATTCAACAGCACCGTGAAAGCGTACCGTGAAGCGCTGGATAGCTATCGCTTTGATATCGCTGCCAACATTCTGTACGACTTCACCTGGAACCAGTTCTGTGACTGGTATCTGGAGCTGACCAAGCCGGTGATGAACAGCGGCAGCGAAGCGGAGCTGCGCGGCACGCGCAACACGCTGGTGACGGTGCTGGAAGCGTTGCTGCGCCTGGCGCATCCGATCATCCCGTTCATTACCGAGACCATCTGGCAGCGCGTGAAAGTGCTGAAGAGCATCGATCACGATACCATCATGCTGCAGCCGTTCCCGCAGTATGACGCGGCGAAGGAAGACGCGGAAGCGAAGGCCGATATCGAGTGGATGAAGCAGGCGATTGTGGCGGTGCGTAATATCCGTGCCGAAATGAACATCGCGCCAAGCAAGCCGCTCGACGTGCTGCTGCGCGACTGCTCGCCGGCGGCGCAGCGTCGTGTTGAAGAGAACCGCAACTTCCTGTCGCGCCTGGCGCGTCTGGAGAGCCTGACCATTCTGCCAGCCGGCGAGAAAGGTCCGGTCTCGGTGACCAAGATTGTTGATGGCGCAGAGCTGCTGATCCCGATGGCAGATCTGGTCAACAAGGAAGCCGAGCTGGAGCGTCTGGCAAAAGAGCTGGTGAAGCTGGATGTCGAGATCGAGAAGATTCAGACCAAACTGGCTAACGAAGGCTTTGTATCGCGCGCACCGGAAGCGGTGGTGGCGAAAGAGCGCGAGCGCGTAGCCGAGCTGGAGCAATCAAAAGCAAAACTGATTGAACAGCAGGGCGTGATTGCGGCATTGTAAGCGCTTCAGTCCTGACGCTTAATCGAAGCCGGGCACTGCCCGGCTTTTTTCTATCGGAAGATTATGATGACCACCGCCACGCCACTTAACCTGCAGGTGCGCCCGATTGTCGCCGCCGATAATCCGCGGATTGCGCAGGTGATCCGCGATGTCTCCGCCGAGTTTGGCCTGACGGCGGATAAAGGTTATACCGTGTCCGACCCGCAGCTCGATCGGTTGTTTGAGCTGTACAGTGCAGCGGACAGCGCTTACTGGATCGTGGAGCATGAGGGTCAGGTGGTCGGCGGCGGCGGCGTGGCACCGCTCGCCTGCAGCGCACCGGATATCTGTGAGTTGCAGAAGATGTATTTCCTGCCGTCGGTGCGCGGGCTGGGTTTAGCGCGCGAACTGGCGCTGCGCGCAATGGATTTTGCCCGCCAGCGCGGGTTCCGGCGCTGCTACCTTGAGACCACCGGCAGCCTGACGCGCGCCATTAAGCTCTATCAGTCGCTGGGCTTTGAACAGATTGAGGACGCGATGGGCTGTACCGGCCACGTGGATTGCGAAGTGAGAATGCTGCGGGTGTTGTGAGGGAAAAACCACTCACTTCTCTACCGCAACGCCCTGCGCCAGCTGACCAATTAACGCTCCCAGCGTCTCCACCGCCGCCTCGGCGCGTGCATCCCATGGCCAGGCGGTGTTGAAGCGGAAGCAGTGGCTGAAACTCTCGCTGCTGGAAAACAGCTGGCCCGGCGCAATACTGATGCCCTGCTGCAGCGCCAGATGATACAGCTGCGTGGCGTTAATCTGCTCTGGCAAGGTAATCCACAAAAAGTAGCCTCCGGGCGTATCGCTGATGTGCGCCTCGGCGGGCAGCACGCGGCGCAGCGCCTGCTGTGCCAGCTGTTTGCGCTTCGCCAGCGTCTGACGCAGCTTTTTCAGATGCGTATCGTAGCTGCGGGTGCTGAGAAAATCCGCCAGCGCCAGCTGCATCGGCGCGCTGGTCGAGAGCGTACTCATCATCTGAATGCGCTGCACGCGCTGCGCATAGCGCCCCGCCGCGACCCAGCCCACGCGAAATCCCGCCACCAGATTTTTCGAAAAGCTGCCGCAGTGCAGCACGTAACCCTCGCGGTCGAACGCTCTGGCCGGCAACGGCTTATCGTGGCCGTGATACAGGTCGCTGTAGACGTCGTCCTCTATCATCGCCACCTGATAACGCGTCAGCAGTGCCACCAGCTGCTGTTTGCGCCCGGCGCTGAGGGTAAAGCCGAGCGGATTCTGCCGGTTGGTCATCAGCCAGCAGGCTTTCACCGGCCAGCGCTGCAGCGCCTGCTCCAGCTCATCCAGATCGATGCCCTGCTCCACATCGCTGGCGATAGCAATCGCGTTCAGCTTAAGCCGTTCAATCGCCTGCAACGCGCCATAGAAGGAAGGGTTCTCAATCACCACCCAGTCGCCCGGTTCGGTCACCGCCTGCAGGCTGAGGTTCAGCGCTTCCATCGCACCGTTAGTAATGACGATGTCATCCGGCGACAGCGTAATGCCCTGCTGCGCATAACGCTGGGCGAGGATTTTTCGCAGCGCTTCATTACCGGGCGGCAGATTATTCAGGGCATCGGTGGGTTTAAGATTGTGCGAGACCTTCACCAGCGAGCGCATCAGCTGGCGCTGGGGAAACAGTTCCGGATCGGGGAAAGCAGAACCAAACGGCATGATGGCCGGATCGCGCGTCGCCTGCAGCACGTCAAACACGAAGCTGTTGGTATCGGCCTGATCGGTTTTAGCGATTGCCTGGGTTGGCAAACGCGGACGGCTCTCCGCCGCGCGCGGTGCCACGTAATAGCCCGACTGCGGCTTCGACACAATCCAGCCCTGGCTCTCCAGCACTTCGTAAGCGTGCATCACCGTCATCAGGCTTAACCCGCTCTGCTCCGCCTGCTGGCGCAGCGACGGCAGCTTTTCACCCGGCGGCCAGATGCGTGCTTCGATTTGCGTACGTAGCTGATCTACCAGCTGCTGGTATTTGGCCATGGCTCTATTCCCTGCGACCTGCGTGCGCGCCAGTATAGCCTGCCAGCCATTGCTGCGGCTAAAAATCCGTGTCCTTTTCCCCGCGCGCCGCCAGTTTTCCTTCAAGACCGTTCTTGTTGGGAGAATTATCCGATCAACTAATAATCGCCGCCTGTCGTTTGATTTGGACAGTTTTACCAGGACGTTAATTATTAAGCAGGAATAATCATGAGCACAGCACTCACCAACGCAAAACAACTCTGGACCACCGATCCGCAACGCACCTTTAGCGGCTCCGCGCCATCAGAAGCCGGCGGCATCATGGAAATTGTGATGGACAGTACCGTCTATACCGTCTCCATTGCCGCTAACGGCAGCTGGAGCTGGCAGCCGCCGTTTCCGCTGGCTGAAGGCCCGCACAACCTTTCCGTGCGTACCATTGACCGCGCCGGCAACGTCGGTGCGCCATCGCTGTTTATCGTCAACGTCGACCTTACCGCACCGGACCAGCCGCTGATTATTGGTGCAGGGGATGATTTCGGCGATAAAACCGGTCTGGTCAGCTCCGGCCAGCAGACCGATGATCGTACGCCAACCCTGAAAGGCGTGGCCGAGCCGGACAGCATCGTTCGCCTGTACAACAAGCAGGACCAGCTGATTGGCAGTGTTAAAGCCAGCAGCAATGGCTACTGGGAAATTACCCCAACGCTGGCTGACGGTGAGCATTCGTTGTATGTGACGGCTACCGATGGGCGTGGCTACGAGAGCGAGGCGTCAAATAAATTTATTCTTAACATTGCCGATGAGTACCGAGCTCCAGATAAAGTTGAAATTATTCAGGCTGTGGATGATGCAGGTAATTCAAAAGGGGAGCTTAAATCTGGCGATGTGACCGACGATACAACTCCAATATTACGCGGTACCGGAATACCCGGCGCGATTATTGAGATTCAGTACCGCACATCTGGTGGGAATTGGAAAGCAGCGGGTAACGCCACAGTTGACGCCAACGGTCAATGGCAGATTGAAT
>NZ_JASEWO010000272.1:0-3966 GCF_030024295.1 Pantoea sp. Pa-EAmG | reverse complement strand
AACCGTGCGGAAAGTCAGCGCAGGGTAAGACAATAATCCGGGGGGTAACGGCGCGCTCCCTGCGCCATGGCCGCCTCATCCTGTGCTGGCCGGCTAATCACGAGCCGCGATTGCTGCTCTGACCGCCTTTTTTACCGGCTTCGGACGCTTTTTCGCGGTCGTTTTTAAAGTTGCCGCCGCTGTGCTGTCCGCCTTTTTTACCGGCTTCTGATGCTTTCTGTTTATCTTCTGCGAAATTACCTGAACCGCCTCGATGCTGAGTCATAATATATCCTCTTCATGAGTAATAAATAACATGACGTTGTTGCGCTGTCATGTGCGTGTTGCGTATTTAATAGTAATCGCTGGTGCTATTTCTGCAAGCGTGACGGCGCATAAAAAAGGGCGTTTTTATTTTTTATCTTAGTTTGTTGAAATAACAATAATTCTGCGCTGTCGCTGCGCTTATTTAAAACTTTTGCGACGGTGAAGTAATAAAATGAAACACTCCAGTGCACCCAACCGGCCGGGCCAGGCAGCTGACCCGGAGCCGTGAGCCACGCTAAATAACCATGCCTAAAATCTGCAGGATGCTCTGCTGCGAAGCAGTAATAAAAGGAATGTCTTTGATGTGCTGCATGCCAAAGGCTTCATAAAATTTGCGTGCGCGCACGTTCTCGCCCATCACTTCCAGCCACAGATAGCCTTCCAGCTTATCGCGCGCGGCGTGGATAATGCTTTCGAACATGCGCCGGCCATAGTTTTTACCGGTTTCCTGCGGATTGAGGTAGAGCTTATTCAGCTGGGCACCGCTCATACCGGAGTCCGGTACCGGCGTATTCCAGGTCACTTTGGCAAAGCCGATGGGTTTGTTGGTTTCGGCAATCAGCCAGCTTTCGTTGGGGGCCACCAGGCTGCTGCGCAGCTCGGCCAGGCCGTACTCTTTGTCGATGAATTCATCCAGCTCGGCTTCGGAGACCCACATATGTTTGAAGTGGGCGCTGTAGGTCATGCGCCCCAGCTGATGCAGCAGTTCGGCATCATCAGGCTGCGCGTTGCGTATGGTGAATTCCATGCCAGTCTTCCTTCAGTTTTTATGTTTTATCCTGCGTTACGGCAGAGTGGGGGTGTCAGCGGGCATCCTGCCCGTACAGGTGACCCGTCATTATGCGCGAATCAAACCGGGTGTCATCCCTTTTGCGGTAAGGAAGTTGGCTGAATGTCTTGATTTTTTAACAGGAAAGGAGGCAGGCGCAGGATGTCCAGCGGGCTGAACATCCTGAATTGAGGCGGGTGGCGCGAATTAAAAGCCGTAACTGGTGAGGCGATGATAAAAATCCATGTGGTTTTTACAGCCCAGCTTGCGTGAGATGGTGTTCTTGTAGTGGCTGATGGTCTTATTGCTGAGGTGCAGCGCATGCCCGATCTCAGTCATGCGGCGCGGACCCGCCAGCCAGCGCAGCAACGTGAACTCGCGCTCGGTCAGCACATCGGCATTGCCGTGCGGTGCGGCGACGGTGGCAACGTTTTCCGGCGTCAGCACTGCACTGACCAGCGTCGCCAGCGGGCATTTTTTACTCAGGATCAGCGCTTTCTTCAGGTGGCGAGCCACGTAATTCAGCACGGCTTCATCGCTGATGTCGGTGAGAATCACCAGCTCGACGCCCGGTGTTTTGAGCTGCATCAGCAGCAGACTACGCAGCGTCTCTTCCAGGTTTTTATTGGCAAAATGCAGCTCGCTGATTACCACGTTACGCCCGCGTCCGGTGGGGATCGGGTCATCCGGCGAGGTGAGCGTCAGGCAGCTTATCATCTGCCCGGAAAAATAGAGGCGCAGACCTTCCGTAATCCAGCGGTCGCTATCCATAGTGAAGATGTTCAGCATTGTTTCCTCCTGTGCTCGCGGTCAACCCATTTGAACGGAAACCGCGCTGAGCCGATATCAGACGGCCAGCGTCAGGTTGTAGGAAATGGCTGAGAAATGTCCGGGATGGCTGAGCTGCAGGGGGACAACATGAAAGCTGGTTTCTGATGAATGAAGCAAAACCGGTACGGTGGCGAACCGGGGAGATCGCCCGGGATGATGTCAGCTGCCACTGTTGCTCTGCAATTTCATTTTCCTGTCATTTTTAGTCTTTAGGGTGTCAGCTCCTCTGTATGGACATGAATAATATGAAAAGAAAAACGCTTCCTTTGATTCTCGGTTGTACCCTCTCGTTATCCACGCTGGCGGCGCAGCCGCAAACCGAACGCTATAGCGTCACTTTTCCTCAGGGGACGCGCGTCAGCTACAGCGGTGCGTTCGCCAGCGCGTTTCCGGAGGGTTTGCCGGTAGGCATCGGTTCCGGTTTGCTGTTTACCGGCAGGCAGGGAGATACGCTCAACTTTGTGACCGTCACCGATCGCGGACCGAATGCCGACTCGCCTGACATGGGTAAACAGGAGTCGAAAATTTTCGTCACGCCGGACTTCGCGCCGCTGCTGATGAATATCCAGGTGAAGAACGGCAAAGCGCAGGCGACGGACGCCCGACCGCTGCACGACGCAAAGGGCAATATTAACGGCTTGCCGCTGCAGAATGGCGTCATCGGGTCAACCAATGAAATCGCGCTAAGCGATAAGTTGCACGTGCTGCAGGGCGATAACCGGGGTCTGGATACGGAAGGCATTACGCTGGACGGGAAGGGCGGATACTGGCTGTGCGATGAGTATGGTCCGTTCCTGATTAACGTTGATAAGCAGGGCAGGATCCTGGCGATTCACGGGCCGCAGGCCATGGAAGGGGAAAAATCGATCGCGGGTGGTCTGCCGAACGTTCTTAAATGGCGCCAGCCAAATCGTGGCTTTGAAGGGATCACGCGCATGCCGGATGGACGCATCATCGCCGCGGTGCAGAGTACGCTGGATATCAACGGGAAAAGTAAAAAGCAGGCACGCTTTACCCGCCTGGTGAGCTTCGATCCGGCCACCGGTAAAACCGCGATGTATGGTTACCCTATCGACAGCGAGGCGTACAGTAAAAACAGCGACGCGAAAATTGGCGATATCGTGGCGATCGATAATCAGCACATCCTGCTGATTGAGCAGGGCAGCGACAAAGACGACGCGATGCGTAACCTTATCTATAAGGTGGATCTCAGTCAGGCCACCGATCTGGCCACATTCGATAAGGCCGGTGACTACCCGGAGTTTGACGACGCAAAAACGCTGGCGCAGCGCGGCATCGTGCTGGCGACGAAAACGCGGGTGGTGGATCTGCGTCAACTCGGCTGGCAGCAGGAGAAGGCCGAAGGGCTGGCGCTGATCGACAGCAACACGCTGGCGGTCATCAATGACAATGACTTCGGCGTGAAAATGGTGCTGCAAAATCCGGTGGAAGGTAAGAAGCGCAAGGATTATCGGGTCAACGACCAGGGCAGGCTGACGGTAGATGGTAAGCCGGTTGCCACCACCATCAGCGTGAAACCGCTGGATAAAGCCAGCTCGGACAGTGAGTTGTTTATCATAACGCTGGCGGAACCGCTGAAACCCTAGAGGCTGCAGTGCTGGCGCTGGACACCGGTGCCAGCACGAAAACGCTTAAGGCTGAATGACTCCCCGTTGTGTCATCGGGGAGGTCATCGCGGCCTCGTGTTTAACAGGATGTGGAAACTCAGGGTGGCTATTGCTCAGGTGATTAAGAGACATCGCCTGATAAATTTACCCTGACACAGCGCACAGCCATTAAATGGCCTGAAACGGCAGCGTCAGTTCCTGGGATAAGGCAGACTGACTCTCAGGAAAAATTTTTGCCTGGAGTGAGAAGCAGGCATTGATTCATAGATTAAGGCAAATAATCGCGCGGCGTTGCATTCAGGATGGAACGAAAAGCAGCGGTATAGGCAGCCGGACATGAAAAACCAAGCTTGTAAGCGACCTGTTTGATAGGGATGTTATTCGCAAGGAGATCTAACGAAGCATAAATTCTTGCTCTTTGCTTCCAGGTTC
>NZ_JASEWO010000053.1:0-25269 GCF_030024295.1 Pantoea sp. Pa-EAmG | reverse complement strand
GCGCAGCTGAAATTTATAACAAAGATGGCAACAAATTAGACCTCTACGGCAAAGTAGATGGCCTGCACTATTTCTCAGACAACGATGGCCAGGACGGTGACCAGTCTTACCTGCGTTTTGGTTTTAAAGGTGAAACTCAGGTGACCGACCAGCTGACCGGCTACGGTCAGTGGGAGTACCAGGCAGCGCTGAACACCGCAGAATCGCAGGGTACCGCTAACAGCTACACCCGTGTCGGCTTCGCCGGTCTGAAATTCGGTGATGCGGGCTCGTTCGACTACGGCCGTAACTACGGCGTACTGTATGACATCGGCGCCTGGACTGACGTGCTGCCGGAGTTTGGTGGTGACACCTACGGCGCGGACAACTTCATGTTCCAGCGCAGCAACGGCCTGGCGACTTACCGCAACAGCAACTTCTTCGGCCTGGTGGATGGCTGGAACTTTGCCGTGCAGTATCAGGGCAAAAACGACAACCCAACCGAATCCTCTTCCGGTCGTGATGTCCTGGGTGAGAATGGCGACGGCTGGGGTCTGAGCACCACCTACGATCTGGGCTCCGGCTTCGGTCTGGGTGCGGCGATGTTCCAGTCTGACCGTACCAACAATCAGAACGGCAACGCGCCAGGCATTCTCGGTCGCGGTGATAAAGCCGAAGCCTACACCGGCGGTCTGAAATATGACGCTAACAACGTGTATCTGGCGGCGATGTACACCCGTTCTTACAACGCAACCCGCTTCGGCGCGGTGGATTCCGCTGCGTACGGCTATGCCAACAAAGCGGACAACTGGGAACTGGTGGCACAGTATCAGTTTGACTTCGGTCTGCGTCCGTCGCTGGCCTTCGTCTCCTCACGCGGCAGCGATATCGAAGGTTACGGCAGCCAGAACCTGAAAAAATATGTCGACGTGGGTGCGACCTATTACTTCAACAAAAACATGTCGACCTATGTTGATTACCAGATCAACCTGCTGGACGACAACAACTTCACCGATGCGGCCGGTATCAACACCGACGACATCGTTGCGCTGGGCCTGGTTTACCAGTTCTAAGCCGGAGAGCGTGGCCTGCGGGTCACGCTCTGCTCTCCAGCAGCGAGTTCAGCGCCGCCTGCAGCGTTGTCGTCACCTGCTGCGCCGCTTCCCCCATCTGAACCTGCACGATTGCGCCATCCACCAGCAACACGATCTGCCCGGTTTTATCCTGCTGTGCCGTGCTGAGTCTTTCGGCAATGGCGGCCGCCATCTCACGCTTGTGCTGGCGAATAAGTGCGCTCGCTTCCGGCAGGGTATCAGCCAGTTCTGCCGCGCTATTAATAAACGCACAGCCGCGAAAATCCTCCTCCTGAAACCAGCTCAGTAACGCAGCCGGCAGCGCCACGTTGATGGCAGGCTGCTGCGCCAGCGCGCTGCGAAAGCCGCTCATCCAGCGCTGATGACGCTGCTGCAGAAACGCCAGAATTAAGTCATTTTTGGCCGGAAAGTGGCGGTAGAAGGTCACTTTGGTCACGCCAGCCGCGGCAATCACTTTATCGATGCCGGTAGCACGGATGCCTTGCGCATAAAACAGCTGTTGCGCGCTGAGCAGGATGCGGTCACGCGCGCTGGCGCTGGCATCAAACAGCAGGGGTGCGAGCATAAGAAAAAATTCCTGTTTACGGGGGTAGACAGAATTGTCTACATACGGCAGGATGAATCAAGTAGACAGACCTGTCTACATCATCAGGAGATAAAAAATGCTCATTCCCCCGTTCGATCATCAAAGTGCCTTAGAAAAAGTGCGTATGGCGGAAGATGCCTGGAACAGCTGCGATCCGCAGCGCGTGTCGCAGGTTTACAGTGAAGATACCCGCTGGCGCAATCGCAGCGAATTCGTTAACGGCCGCGCGGACGTCGTGACCTTTCTGCAGCGTAAATGGGCCCGCGAGCTGGATTATCGGTTGATTAAAGAGTTGTGGGCGTGGCACCACGATAAGCTGGCGGTGCGTTTTGCCTATGAGTGGCGCGATGACAGCGGCAACTGGTTCCGCAGCTACGGCAATGAAAACTGGCACTTTGGTGCCGATGGTCTGATGATTCAGCGCTTCGCCTGCATCAACGATTTGCCGATTAGCGCTGAAGCGCGGCTGTTTCACTGGCCGGCTGGCAGACGCCCGGACGATCATCCGGGCCTGAGCGAGCTGGGTCTGTAATTTACGGCGCGTTGCGCCAGCGTCTGGCCTTTGCCGCCTGCTGCGGGGATGTGGTGGCAGGCGGCAGGCTGCCTTCCAGCGCCACGCCCGCCAGCGTAAAGGCGGAAAAGCTCAGCCAGCGCTGCCATTTATCCTGTTGTTCTGTTGCCTTACTCATATTGCACCTCGCTGATGTTCAACCCACCATCAACGCTGCACAATTCATGCCACGCCACCGCTCTCAGCGCCACGCGCCCCGTGGCCGCTTTGTTACACTGCGCCAGCGCTGAAGCGGTGCAGGATGCACGACGCTGGTGCAATGCCTTAACGTCGGCGCGACGGATAGTGCTGAATCAGGCGGTGGCGATAGTGCTGCCAGCAACGGAAGCTTCCGTAAGCAAATAACCCGGCGGTAATAGCAAGGATCATATAAATCATCTGTCGCTCCTGTAAGGATTCTCGTGCAGGAACGCAGTATGCTGTGCCAGCCAGCGATCAACTTCAAGCAGCTTTAGACGGTTTTACAAGCGAGTTATGCTTTGTAATAGGCTGTAGTAATGAGTTACAGACGAGGAATTGATGAATTTTCAGAACATTCTGCTGACGGGCATGGTAGCACTGCTGCTGAGCGGGTGCGAGCAAAAAACGGCGCAGCAGGCGCTGGTGCTGGAAGGCAAAACCATGGGAACGGTGTGGCGCGTGAGTCTGGCGGGCGTGGATGCTCAGCGTAAGGCCGCGCTGCAGCAGGCTATTCAGCAGCAGCTCGATCGCGACGATGGCGAACTCTCTACCTGGAAAAAGGACTCGGTGCTGTCGCGCTTCAACCAGTATCAGGGACAGGATCCCCAGCCGGTCAGTGCCGATATGGCCGATATCGTCACCCGCGCGCTGCGCATCGGTCAGCTGACCGGCGGCGCGATGGACATTACCGTCGGACCGCTGGTGAATCTGTGGGGCTTTGGCCCGGCGCAGCAGCCGGCGCATACGCCATCGGATGCCGCTATCGCCGCCGCCAAAGCGCAGACCGGCCTGCAACACCTGCGCGTGATTGAAACGGTGAACGGCCAGTGGCTGCAGAAAGATCTGCCTGGCCTGTATGTCGATCTCTCCACCATGGGCGAAGGCTACGCCACCGATCACCTGGCGCGGCTGATGGAGCAGCAGGGCATCACTAATTATCTGGTGTCGGTGGGCGGGGCGGTGCTGAGTCGCGGCCTGAATGCCAGCCAGCAGCCGTGGCGGGTAGCCATCCAGAAACCGACCGATCGCGAGAACGCGGTGGAGGCACGCGTCGATCTGCAGGGGCACGGAATCAGCACCTCCGGTAGCTATCGCAACTATTATGAACTGGATGGCAAACGCATCTCGCACGTGATCGATCCGGCCAGTGGCCGACCCATCGATCACCGGCTGGTCTCAGCCACGGTGATTGCCACCACCGCGCTGGAAGCCGACGGCTGGGACACCGGGCTGATGGTGCTCGGCACCGAGCGTGCCAAAGCGCTGGCGCTGAAACAGCATCTGGCGGTGTATCTGATTACGAAGCAGGGCGACGGCTTCAGCCACTGGATGTCGCCACAGTTCAAATCGTTTCTTATCGATCAGCCCTGACCTGACAGGAGGTAACTGTGCTGGATCTATTTAGTGAAGACGCGCCATGGCAGGAGCCGCTGGCCGAGGGCGCGGTGATTCTGCGTCGCCGGGCGCGCGAGCAGGCCGATGCGCTGCTGGCGGCGATTCATGACGTCGCGGCCCTTAACCCGTTTGCCCATCGCATCACGCCGGGTGGACATCGCATGTCAGTCGCCATGACCAACTGCGGTGATTTTGGCTGGTCGACCGATTCGCGCGGTTACCAGTACACCGAACAGGATGTCAGCAGCGGCCGTAAATGGCCGCCGATGCCCGCGCTGTTCCGCACGCTGGCGCAGCAGACCGCGCAGGAGGCCGGCTTTGCCGGTTTCAATCCGGATGCCTGCCTGATTAATCGCTATGAGCCCGGTGCCAAACTGACGCTGCATCAGGATAAGGATGAGAAAGACTTACGCCAGCCGATTGTCTCGGTGTCGCTTGGCCTGCCGGCCGTTTTTCAGTTTGGCGGTTTCGAGCGTGGCGATGCAACGCAGCGCGTGCTGCTGGAGCACGGCGATATCGTGGTGTGGGGCGGTCCGTCGCGCCTGCGCTATCACGGCATTTTGCCGCTAAAAGCGGGCATCCATCCGCAGGCTGGCGCGTTCCGTTACAACCTGACATTCCGCCGCGCCCAGTAACCGTAAAACGGATGAGAATTATTCTTGCCTTCACCCGAGGCGCCATTAAACTGCAGGCTGCCTGGTTGACCTCTGGATAATTTTTAATGGCATTGCTTCAGGTTGTTTTTCGCCAGTACCGCTGGCCGTTTATCGGCGTGATTGTGCTGACGCTGCTCAGTGCTGCGCTGGGTATCGGGCTGATCGCCTACATCAATAATGAACTGATCGTGGCAGTTAATACCTCGCTCACCGTGCTGCCGGGCTTTCTCGCCCAGCTGTTTCTGCTGATGGCGGTGACGCTGGCGTCGCAGCTGGCGCTGACTCAGCTCGGCCACCATTTTGTCTGGCGGCTGCGCGGTGAGTTTATCAAGCGTATTCTGGATACCCGGGTTGAACGCATTGAGCAGATTGGTAACGCTCAGCTGCTGGCCGGCCTGACCAGCGACGTGCGTGCCATCACTATCGCGTTTGTGCGCCTGCCGGAGCTGATTCAGGGCATCATTATTACGCTGGGGTCCGCGATCTATCTGGCGTGGCTGTCACCGCAAATGCTGTTGATCACCACGCTGTGGCTGGTGGTGACGCTGATCGGCGGCTGGCTGCTGGTGTCGCGCGTCTATCAGCACATGGCGAAGCTGCGCGACATCGAGGACGAGCTGTACCGCGATTTTCAGACCATCATTGAAGGGCGCAAAGAGCTGCAGCTTAACCGCGAGCGTGCCCGGCTGATTTACGACACCGTGTATCAGGAAAATGCCACGAATTATCGTCGTCACATTGTGCGCGCCGATACCTTCCATCTCAGCGCGGTGAACTGGTCGAACATTATGATGCTCGGCGCGATTGGTATTGTGTTCTTCATGGCCAACGGCCTGGGCTGGGCCAACACCGCTGTCGCCGCGACCTATTCACTGACGCTGCTGTTCCTGCGCACGCCGCTGCTGGCGGCAGTTGGCGCGCTGCCGACGCTGCTCAGCGCACAGGTGGCGTTGCGGAAAATTAATACCTTCGATCTGGCTCCCTATAGCGCCGGTTTCAAAGCGCTGCCGACGGTGAGCGACTGGCAGACGCTGGAGCTGCGCGACGTCTGTTTCCATTATGGCGAGCACGGTTTTGCCGTCGGCCCGATCAACCTGACGCTGCGCCGCGGTGAACTGGTGTTTCTGATTGGTGGTAACGGCAGCGGTAAATCCACGCTGGCGATGCTGCTGACCGGCCTGTATCAGCCGCATTCAGGCCGCCTGCTGCTGGACGGTAAAGAGGTGGACTGGCATAACCTTGATGCTTATCGCCAGCTCTTCTCGGCGGTGTTCACTGACGTGCACCTGTTTGATCGCCTGATTCGTCGCGGTGGTGAGCCGGCTAATCCGGCGCTGGTGCAGCAGTGGCTGGAGCGGCTGAAAATGCAGGACAAGCTGAAGCTGGAAGGCAACCGGGTACTCAACCTGCAGCTGTCGAAAGGGCAGAGCAAGCGGCTTGCTCTGCTGCTGGCGGCGGCAGAGGAGCGCGATATCCTGCTGCTCGATGAGTGGGCGGCCGATCAGGACCCGCACTTCCGCCGCATCTTCTACCGCGAGCTGCTGCCGTGGCTTCAGGCGTCCGGCAAAACCGTGTTCGCCATCAGCCATGACGATCACTACTTCATTCATGCCGATCGGCTGCTGGAAATGCGCGATGGGCAGTTAAGCGAGCTGACCGGCCGCGAGCGCGAAATGGCCACGCTGGATGCCGTCAAACGCACCGATACCGGCCATTGACGGCTGGCGGCAAAGCTTAGCAAAAACCCTTATTGGGCAGGACGTTGTCAGCGGGATACAGTGGGTCGCAGCAGAGATCCTCGTCTCTGCCTCCCTGGAACACTTCTGTCGTCTTGTGTTGTCACCGGCCCGGGCTTATTCCGCGCCGGTTTTTTATTGCTCGCAGGCCGGGTGAGTGAGCAGTGTGACCACACGCGCCGGCTGCAGCCAGAAGCGTGCGTCCAGCACGGTGCTGCGGGTAAATTCCGCGCTGAAATCCTGACACAGCTGCAGCCTGGCGCGCTGCTGCGGCAGGTCGAGCTCAATCAGCGCAGCCTGATGAAATGCCATGGGCTGATGCAGCCGCGGCCATAGCGCCTTATAAAGACTCTCTTTCAGCGAAAACAGCAGCGTTGCCGCCTGCGCAAAGGGCAGCGGCTGGCCCTCAAGCAGCGCGCGCTCCTGCGCGTTCATCAGCAGTTCCGCCGTGTCCTGCGCGGTTTCCTCTGCCATCACCTGCTCAACATCAATGCCCACATACAATGCCTCGCGCGTCGCGGCCAGCACCACGCAGTCATGGCTGTGCGACAGCGAAGCACGGATGCCTGCCGGCCAGCACGGTGAGCGATCCGGCGCGTTGTGCAGCACAAAATCAGTGATTCCCAGCTGCGCCAGCTGTTGCCGCACCAGCCAGCGGCTGGCGAGATATTCAATTTTGCGTTTGCTGGCTGCCTGCTGTAGTGCAGACGGCAGCGGCAATTGCCACTGCGCAGGTAAAGCGGCGTGCCACTGTTGCCGATCAAAGCGGCACCACGCCAGCGACAGCGATTCAGCGGTGTGGCCAGCGGCGGTGATAAATCCACAAGCGGGCAGCGGCAGGGATGTTTCGGCTGAGAACATAATGAGTAACGGCTGATGGAAAAGCGTGTTTTACCAGTCAGCCGCGGGCAGAGCAAGCCGAAAAGGCTGCTGCGGGTTAGCGATTTGGCGGGATAGCGAAGCTCTTCATCTGCACCACAAAATGGTGGTGGCCTTTGGTAATGCGTGCACCACGGTCGCACCAGTGGCTCGCCAGGCGGAAGAAATCATCGCTGCCAATATCATACGCCAGCTCCACTTTGCTGATGCCTGAGTGCAGGAGTTCTTCCGCATCCTGCAGGTTTTTTGCTTTGATGACCATAACGAGATTCCATCAAATAAACGGGAGCTTTAGGGTAGGGGAAATCTGTGACATTTTTGTTTCACTTTAATGAATTGCTGTCACAAATCAGTAGAAACGTGATCCCGGTCGGCTTTGCTGACTTCAGTTAAGTACCTGTTTCGCAGCATGAATGAAGTGTGATGCGAGATTATGCTGCAGGATTTTGCACCCTGAACAGTAAGGTCAGGGCCTGTCGCAGTGGTGACGAATAGCCGCGTCTGGCGCGGTAATGACGCGGTCATTTTCCATCTCTATCCTTCCTGTGGTGGCTGTATTATGAAGCCCATCACACATCGATAGCCGCTTCGTTTAACCGGGGTAAAGCGTGGGCGTAACATGCTGGTGGCTGACGAAAGAGGCTAAGGAGCGAACGATGCAAAAACTGGCTGGCATAATGTTACTGGGTTGCATGAGCGTAGGCGCTGCACAGGCAGCAGATCTCAGCTTCCAGAATGCGCAGGGCAATATTGAAGTGGTGCCCGGCAAACCCACCTTTGTGCATAAACTGCACTACCGTAAACTCTATGATGAAAAGCCGTTCCCGGATGCGGTGATTTATTACTACAGCAACGGGGTGTATAAAATCCTGTCGCAGGGCGAAAATCATTATGGCCTCTACGTGATACAGGGCAGCGTTGAGGACCAGAGTTACACCATCCGCTATATTTCAGCGCCGTCGAAAGACTGGGGCAACAAAACTGCCTTCCATCAGCTCACCTTTGTGAATGGCGCGCAGGCAAAGGTATTTATTCAAAACGCGATTACCGATACCGGTGAGCAGATCGCCCAGCAAAACGGCGAGTTTTTGCTGCAGGATCACGATCCCGCGCACGCGGCGGCAGACCGCTGGGATGATGATTTAAAAATCAAACGCTGACGGTTTAGCCCTTCATCTGTGCCGCGATCGTCGCGCGTTTGGTTGCGGCACCCGATGCGTTATCCACAGCAAAGATTTTCCCTATCCCAGCGAGAATTGTTTCCGGCTGGCAACGCAGCGGAAACTCGATAATTATCAGGGCATGACTAAATATCGTGTAAGAGTGGGTTTTCACAACCCCTCAGCCCTGACCTTCAGGCAACTGGATGAAATACTGGAACCGCAACGCTTCTGGCGCAGTGACACGCGCAGCGGTACGTTTCGCTACTTCATGGAGTATGAATATGAGTCGGACGTACGCGATATCTGCGAAGTGTGCGAGCTGGCTTATTCGCAGGCGTGTAAGGTGAAGAAATGCCCACTGATTCTGGTGCAACCCTGCGAGGCAGAGGTTTCACTCAGCGTCAACAATTGAGATTCGCCGCAGCGAATCTCAATCCGGCTGGCATCATGCCGCCATTTTACGGCACTCTTCTGCACAGCGCTGACAGGCCTGAGCGCATTGCTGGCAGTGCTGGTGTTGATGCTGCTGGCACGACTGCGCGCACTGCTGGCAGATGTCGGCGCAGAACTGACAGAGCTGCTGCACCGATGCACTGTTTAGCGCCATGAACTGCGCCGTGAGGCGACAGGTATTGGCGCACTGCATATCCAGCCTGATGCATTCGCGCATCATCTCCACATTTTCCTCATCCAGACAGGATGTTGCGCAGTGGTCGCACGCGGCTGCGCACAGATAACAAGCCTCCACGCAGCGTTTATATTCATCAAGCATGTTTCCTCCTTGCATTGGTGATTAACCGTTTAAGCCTGGAAAGGATTGGTCATTATGCAATGAAGGAAAGCGTTAGGATTTATTACCGCGCTGTGCTTAACGCCGCGATTTTACAGCAGAAAATAAAAAAGCAGCCATAAAGGCTGCTTTTCTTTGGGATTTTGGTCGGCACGAGAGGATTTGAACCTCCGACCCCTGACACCCCATGACAGTGCGCTACCAGGCTGCGCTACGTGCCGAACGTGGAGGGTTATACTACTGGTTCCGTTGGCGATTGCAATATGCCGGCAGCTTAACTGCCTCATAATTAATCAGTTTGCCGTGAACCGTTTCTCTTCCGTCAGCACCTGCAACAGCAGCGCCAGCTGAGGTTTATGATCTTTCAACTCTTTGCCCTGGGCATCGTACGCGCTGTAATTACCGTTGTTGCTGAGCACCAGCGTCACCGTTGGCGTGGTCACCACCAGTTTGCCATCTTCACTGCTGGCGACCCAGTTATGGCTGCGCTGCGCGGCAAACAGATCTTCACCCTGTGAATAGTTAACCGGATTGGTGCGCACGTGCAGCAGGCGCTGCATCAGCGTGGTCATCACATCCTGCTGATCGGTCAGGCGATCGATGCTCTGTGCCGGGGTATTCGGCCAGTGCACCACCAGCGGCACCTGCAGCGTGGCGCGGTTGCCCGGATTATCGCTGTTGTCGAAGGTGATGGCGCGCTGCGCCGTGATCACCACCACGGTATTCTTCAGCGCATCATTCTGCTGCAGCGTATGCAGCACCGTCGCGATTTGTTCATCCACGTTTGTCGCCTGGCGCATATAGCTGCGCTGGCGCGCTTTGGTGCTGTCGCCGGTTACCGTCACGCCGTTGAGCGCAATCCATGAGAACCAGGGCGCGCCGCCTTTCTGACCATTGAGCCAGTTCTGCCACTGTGTCACCGTGGTGCTGTTAGGCTGGGTATCGGCCTGCGGCAGGCTGTAATCCGCCAGCAGCGCCTGACGGTACAGCGGCTGGCTAAAGCCATCGGAAGAGAACAGGCCGAACTGATAACCCTGGCTGTTCAGCGCGCCGAGCAGGGCAGAGGGCATGCGCGCCGCCAGCACGCCGTCCATGTAGCTGGAGGAGATACCGTAGAACAGGCCGAACAGGCCTTTTTCCGGCTGCAGTCCGGCGCTGTAATGCTGGGTAAAGCGCACGTTTTCACTGGCGAACTGATTGAGCGATGGCAGCGCTTTATCCACCGTGGCATTGTTCAGGCCGTCCACCGTCAGAATCAGCAGGTTGTGGCGCGTTCCGCCATCGTGGAACGTAATATCGCTGAGCGGATACTGCACCGACAGCGCTTCCGGATCGCCCTGTTGCACCAGACGGCGCTGATACTCCTGCGCATCCAGCAGGCCGTGTCGCTCCAGAAAACGCCGTGCGGTCATCGGATAGGAGAGCGGCAGGTTGGCACGCTGCATGGTAATCGGCCGGTAGAAGTTGGCGTCTGCCCAGATATACAGCAGATGACTGGCAAAGAAGGCGCTGATAAACAGCGCGGCCAGCGGCTTGCCAAACGAACGCCGGTTCAGGCTGCGCAGCTTTTGCCAGCTCCAGGTGGCAAACAGCATCTCAACGAGGAAAATCAGCGGTACGCTGATAAACATCAGCTGCCAGTCGCGCGCCATCTCGCTTTGATCGGGGTTGACCACCAGTTCCCACACCACCGGATTGAGGTGCAGATGGAAACGGTTGAACACAGCGCTGTCTACCATAATCAGCGTCAGCCCGGCCGTGGCGACCACGGCGGAGAGCACGCGCAGCAACCGCTGCGACATGGCGACAAACGTCAGCGGGAAGATGATCAGCAGATAAGCGGCAAACACGATAAAGCTGAAATGGCCAATCCAGCTGGTAAACGCATAAATACGGCCGGCGAGGGAAGAGGGCCAGTCGGCGACCAACAGGTAGCGGCTGCCTAAAATAAGCGCAAACAGAATATTAAACAGGGCAAACCAGTGCCCCCAGCTGATCATCTGGGAGACTTTTTCACGGTAGCGCTGCCGGTTGGTTACCATATTTATGAGGTCAAATCTGCAATTTAGTGAGCGTTGTCATCGCGCACGGAAGACTGCAGCGCTTCCGCAAACGAGCGGGCGAGGCTGCGGCGCTGGGCCGGTGCGATGTCGGTGTTGATCAAATTGGTCACCATGTTCCCCAACACCATCAGGGAAAGATCGGTTGGCGCTTTGTCTTTTTCAAGAACCTGCGCCAACTGCGCGAGAAGCTGTTCGACGCGCGCGTCGCTATAACGGGATGATTGTGGCATATCGTCGACTAATCAAGTGTGAAAACGCGGTATATTACCGTAACAACGCACTTTTTTCCGCAATTTTATCGCAAGCAGAACGATCAGTTTGTGCGCGCAGTTGAAAGCAGCGGCAGGCGGTGTTTGAATACGCGGCTGAGCCCAAAGGAGAGTCTACCATGAGTCTGGATATCGACCAGATTGCCCTGCATCAGTTAGTCAAACGTGATGAAAACCAGCTGGAACTGGTGCTGCGCGATACTCTGTTACCTGCCACGCAGGCGGTGGAAGAGATGGCGGAAGAGTTACACCGCGTCTATAGCGCCAAAAGCAAGGCTTACGGCCTGTTTAATGAAGACAGCGAGCTGGCGGAAGCGCTGCGCAACTGCCGCAAAGGGCAGGATGACTTCCTGGCGTTCAGCCGTGCGGCTACCGGACGCCTGCGCGACGAGCTGAGCAAATACCCGTTCGCCGAAGGCGGCGTGGTGCTGTTTCTGCACTATCGCTATCTGGCGGTGGAGTATCTGCTGGTGGCGGTGCTGAACAGCCAGTCGAGCATGCGCGTTAACGAGCAGCTCGACATCAGCAGCACGCACTATCTGGACATCAACCATGCCGATATCGTGGCGCGTATCGATCTCACCGAGTGGGAAACCAACCCGGAATCCACGCGCTACCTGACCTTCCTGCGCGGACGCGTGGGGCGTAAAGTGGCCGATTTCTTCATGGATTTCCTCGGCGCCAGCGTCGGTCTGGACACCAAAGCACAGAACCGCGGGCTGCTGCAGGCGGTAGATGATTACTGCGCCGAGTCCAGCCTGGATAAAAATGAGCGCCAGAACTATCGCCAACAGGTCTACAGCTATTGCAATGAGCAGCTGCAGGCGGGCGAAGAGATTGCGCTGGAAGATCTCTCCAGCGAACTGCCGCCGCTGGGCGAAAAAACCTTTCAGGCGTTTACCCAGGAACAGGGTTATGAGCTGGAGGAACATTTCCCGGCCGACCGCAGCACCCTGCGTCAGCTGACGAAGTTTGCCGGTAGCGGCGGGGGATTAACGCTTAACTTTGATGCCATGCTGCTGGGCGAGCGCATTTTCTGGGATCCGGCCACCGATACGCTGACCATCAAAGGCACGCCGCCGAATCTGCGCGATCAGCTGCAGCGTCGCACCGGCGGTCAGTGATCGCCGGATTTGCGCCATAAAAAAACGCCGCAGATGCGGCGTTTTTTCGTCAACCCGTTAGCGATTAAGCGCGAACGAAGTCGATGTGGTGCAGTTTTGGCTTGAACGGGTGACGCTGAACAGCCTGAACTTTAACTTTGGTTTCTTTACCGTCAACAACCAGAGTCAGCACGTCGCTGTAGAACTCAGGCTTAGCCTGCATGTTCATCACAGAGTCGTGGTCCAGTTCGATAGAAACCGCAGCGTCTTTACCGCCATAGATGATGGCCGGGAATTTGTTCGCTGCGCGCAGGCGGCGGCTCGCACCCTTACCCTGCTCTTTACGTACTTCTGCATTAATAGTGAACATCTTAAGATCTCTTCTATAGTTCCTGCTACAGGCGACCCAGCAACAGGACGGTTATTCAATACGCTTTTACGGATGCAAAAGCGGGCGGCATTATAGCCGGATTGCCACAGCGGGGCAAATGATTCCGCCGCTTAGCGCAGCTCGTTAGCGCGGCGATAGCGTCCCTGATAATCGAACATTTTTTCCCGCACCTGCCAGTAGTGGCCTTTGGCGCGCGCCACCACAAAATCGGGATGGCGCAGCAGCGGCTGCAGCGCCACCACATCGGCGGCGGTCTGCCAGCCGAGCTCCACGCCGGGCGCACGCTGATGTGGCCGCATAAACAGCTGCTCAAAGGCGGTGCGCTGCGCCGGAGTGCGCAGGCGAAAGCGCTCGCTGACGCTGGTGCCATCCTCATCATAATAGGTGGCTTGCAGCCACTCGCCTTTATCATCGCGTCCGTGCGCCAGCGTCATACCACTACAGCGCAGTACGCGCGCGTCTTTCAGCTTCAGCGCCGCTTTCAGCATATCATCGGGGTCGACCAGCACCTTGTCGCACTGCTGGCAGCGGCGCGCGGCGATATCATTTTCTGCACCGCAGTCCGGGCAGCTTTTAAAGCGGAAACGGTAGTCGCACTGCGCGCGATTGCCCTCGTCATCGTCGAGCACGCCCTGACAGCGGCGGCCAAAGTGCTCAATGACGTGGCCATCTTCGGTCGCCTTGCCCCAGAAGGTGTTGGCAAAGCCGCAGGCCGGACAAAACACCTGCACCGGCTGGTTATCGCTGGCGCCTTTCGGTGCGCCGACTTCGGGCGTAAAGAGATCGTGCGGGTTTCCGGCGTAATCGAGGATCAGGCAGTCGGTTTTACCTGGTGCCAGCCGCAACCCGCGACCGACAATTTGCTGATACAGGCTGACCGATTCGGTCGGGCGCAGAATGGCGATCAAATCGACGTGCGGCGCGTCAAAGCCGGTGGTCAGCACCGCCACGTTAACCAGAAACTTAAGCTGCTGCGCTTTGAACTGCTGAATCAGCCGGTCACGCTCTTTCACCGGGGTTTCTGCCGATACCAGCGCACTGTTTTCCGGCAGCAGGCTGAGAATTTCCCGCGCGTGTTCAACGGTTGCGGCAAACACCATCACGCCGCGGCGCGTTTCAGCGAACTCGATGATCTGTCGCATGATCTGCGGCGTGACGCGCTGCTGCTGTTTCAGTTCGCGGTTAAGATCGGCCTCACTGAACAGGCCATTATTCTGTGGGATCAGCCGACTGAAATCATACTGTACCACCGGCATATCCAGCCGCTCGGGCGGCACCAGAAAGCCATGTTTGATCATATAGCGCAGCGGCAATTCGTAGATGCAGTCGCGGAACAGCGCGTTATCATCGCCGCGCACCATGCCGTGATAGTGGTACTGGTAAATCCAACCTTTGCCCAGGCGGAATGGCGTGGCGGTCAGCCCCAGCAGACGCAGCTGCGGATTGTGCTGGCGCAGATGGGCAAATAGCTGCTGATACTGGCTCTCCTCGTTGTCGCTGATGCGATGGCACTCATCGACGATCACCAGCGAAAAGGCGCTGTCAAAACTGGCCAGATTGCGCGCCACCGATTGCACGCTGCCGAATACCACTTTACCGTCGCTCTGCTTGCGCTGCAGGCCCGCGGCGAAGATGTCCGCCTGCAGGCCATACGCCTGATATTTACTGTGGTTCTGCTCCACCAGTTCTTTGACGTGAGCCAGCACCAGCACGCGACCGCGCGCCAGCCGCGCCAGTTCGGCGATCACCAGGCTTTTGCCGGCGCCGGTCGGCAGCACAATCACCGCTGGCGTGGCGTGGCGGCGAAAATGGGCAACGGTGGCATCAACGGCTTCTTGCTGATAGGGGCGCAGGGTAAACGACATGGGAACCGGCTTTTTCTGGAACGGACGCGCATTATGCCATGAAAGTGGCTGAAACGCAGGATCGGCACTATTAGCAGGCGAAGGTTCAGGCTATACTGCCCACACTTTTTCAACGGTTAACCCTGCGCTCAATTATGCCGTGGCCGCCGCGCTACGCTGTAAATGATTTACCGGGCAAACGCCGTTTCAGTTCCCCTCCGCAGTAACAGGCAAAAAAGCGAATTCATGCGACTCGACAAATTCATATCTCAGCAACTGGAAGTTAGCCGTGCCATCGCCGGCCGTGAAATACGTGGCAGAAAGATCACCATCAATGGCGAAGTGGTGCGCGACACCGCGTATAAAGTCCTGCCGGACGATGCCGTAGAGTACGACGGCAATCCGCTGACGGTGCAGCAGGGCCCGCGCTATTTCATGCTGAATAAACCGCAGGGCTATGTCTGCTCCACCGACGATCCGGATCATCCCACCATTCTCTACTTCATTGAGGAGCCGGCGGCGTTCAAACTGCACGCGGCAGGGCGGCTGGATATTGATACCACCGGGCTGGTGCTGCTGACCGATGATGGTCAGTGGTCGCATCGCATTACCTCTCCGCGCCATCACCTGGAGAAAACCTACCTGGTGGAACTGGAGCAGCCGCTTGATGCGGGGCTGATCGAAAAATTTGCTGCCGGCATTCAGCTGCACAACGAGAAAGATCTGACCAAACCGGCGCAGCTGGAAATCCTCGATGAGAAAGCCGCGCGCCTCACCCTCAGTGAAGGGCGCTATCACCAGGTGAAACGTATGTTTGCGGCGATGGGCAACCACGTCACGGCGCTGCATCGCGAAAGCATCGGTAAGATTGTGCTGGATGACGAGCTCGGTGAAGGCGAATACCGTGAACTGACCGAGGCGGAAATCAACAGCATCGGCCTGCCGGACGAACTGAAACAGCGCAAATAGCGGGAGACAGTGGTGCGTAAGGAAAAAAATTCACCGGTGGGATTAGTGGTGATTCTGGGATTGCTGGCGATGCTGATGCCGCTCTCCATTGATATGTATCTGCCGGCAATGCCGCAAATCGCCCGTGAATTCGCGGTGTCGGCCGGCAGCGTACAGATGACGCTGAATCTCTACATCCTCGGCTTCGCCATTGGTCAACTGGTGTATGGCCCGCTGGCCGACAGCTACGGACGTAAACCGGTGATTGTGCTTGGCACGCTGATTTTTGCCTGCGCGGCGGCAGCCTGTGCGCTGTCGCAATCCATTGACCAGCTGATTCTGATGCGTTTCCTGCACGGGCTCTCCGCCGCCGCGGCCAGCGTGGTGATTAACGCCCTGATGCGCGACAGTTATTCGAAAGAAGATTTCTCGCGCATGATGTCGTTTGTCATGCTGATCACCACTATTGCGCCGCTGCTGGCCCCGATCATCGGCGGCTGGCTGCTGCTGCTGTGGAACTGGCACGCCATCTTCTGGACGCTGGCATTGGCCGCACTGATTACCACCGTGCTGGTGGTAACGCAGATCCGCGAAACGCTTAAGCCCGAGCAGCGGCAGCGTTTTCACCTGCGCACCACGCTGAGCAATTTTGTCGCGCTGGTGCGGCACAAACGCGCCTTCAGCTATATGCTGGCTAGCGGCTTCTCGTTTGCCGGGCTGTTTACCTTTCTTAACGCCGGGCCGTTTGTTTACATTGAAGTGAACCATGTGTCGCCGCAGAATTTCGGCTACTACTTTGGCCTCAACGTGGTGTTTCTGTTTGTCATGACGCTGATTAACAGCCGCGCGGTGCGCCGTTTCGGACCGCTGGCGATGTTCCGCCTCGGTCTGCTGATTCAGTTTGCCATGGGCATCTGGCTGCTGATTGTCAGCGCGCTCAACCTCGGTTTCCTGCCGCTGGTGTTTGGCGTGGCAATGTTTATTGGCTGCGTATCGACCGTCTCCTCCAATGCGATGGCGGTGATCCTCGACGAATTTCCCCATATGGCCGGCACCGCATCCTCGCTGGCCGGTACGCTGCGCTTTGGCGTCGGTGCGCTGGTTGGCGCGCTGCTGTCGCTGGTCAGCGTCAACAGCGCCTGGCCGATGGTCGCCACCATCGCGCTGTGCGCTACCGTCTCAATCGTGTTGTTCAGCTACGCCGCCCGTCCGCGCCACACCGCGTGATGGCGGCGGGTCTATGCTGAGCCCGCTGTTATTTCACCTCCTGATTTGCCCCTCTCCGCACTCTCGCTCTGCTTAATGTTTCCATATTGTGAAAATTAATTGATAAAAAAGTAACGACATTGCGTCTAAAATGATTGTTAAGCGCCGCGTAACGCGGTAAACATAGGCATAAATGCGAGAAAGCTCGCAAATAATAAAGTTGCATCACGCTTTGTGCTTAAAACGAGAAGGCTATCCTTGACGTCCGTATGCTGAGCTTGCCAGGTGGGGATTCACCGCGATGAAGCCGTCCGTTGTGAATAACGTTACTGTCTCTGGGAACCGAAACACTATGCTGCAACTCTCGGTTGTGCATCGTTTACCACAACTTTACCGCTGGTCGCTGGAACATGCCGGCGCCATTGAACGCCAGGAAGCAGCGAACGGCGCGCATGACGGGGATCTGGTCGCGCTGCGCCTGCTGAGCCATGATGGCCATCCGGCGCTGGAGATCCTGCAGCAGCTCCAGGAAACGCTGGCGCAGATTCAGGTCGAGTGCAAAATTGCCGAATGTGAAGGGCAGCCGTGTTTGCTGATTCAGCGCGGCGACGAGAGCGCCACTAACTGTTGTCTGAAAAATCAGGGCGTGGCGATCGCCGAAACCTTTGACGGTCACTGAGGCCCGATCTCGCCCTGCGCGGAGGCCAGCAGCTGACGCGTATACTCTGCTGCGGGCGCGTTGAACAGCGCTTCGCATTCACCCTGTTCCACCACTTCACCCTGGCGCAACACCACCAGCTGATGACACAGCGCGCGCACCACCTGCAAATCGTGACTGATAAACAGATACGCGAGCTGATGCTGCTGCTGTAAACGGCGCAGCAGGGTGAGGATCTGCTTTTGCACCGAGCGGTCCAGCGACGAGGTGGGTTCATCCAGCACGATTAGCTGCGGCTGCAGGATCAGCGCGCGGGCAATGGCGATACGCTGGCGCTGACCGCCAGAGAATTCCGCCGGGTAGCGGCTGCGGCTCGCTGCCTCCAGGCCAACCTCTTCCATCACCGCAATGACTCTGGCTTCCTGTTCGGCAGCGCTGAGCTGCGGCTGGTGCACCGCCAGCCCTTCGGCAATCACCTGCTGTACCGTCATGCGCGGATTGAGTGAAGAGTTGGGATCCTGAAACACCACCTGAATGCGCTGGCGCAGCGGCAGTAGCTGCTTCGCGCTCAGCTGATGCAGCGGCTGGCCGTCGAACCAGATCTCGCCGCGCGCAGCAATCAGGCGCAGCAGCGCCAGGCCGGTAGTGCTTTTGCCTGACCCGGATTCGCCGACTAACCCGAGGCTTTCGCCGCGCCGCAGGGTAAAACTGAGATTATGTAGCGCGGTTTTTTCCGCCACGGTGCGCTTCAGCAGTCCACGGCGAATCGGGAAACCCACCTGCAAATTATTCACCTGCAACAGCGGCGGCGCGTCGATCAGCGGTACCGGTGCGCCGTCCGGCTCGGCGGCCAGCAGCTCGCGGGTATAAGGCTGCTGTGGCTGGCGAAATAGTGCGTCACAGCGGTTGTGTTCCACCTCGCGCCCGTTGCGCATCACCGTCACGCTGTGGGCCAGTTGACGCACAATGTTCAGGTTATGGGTAATGAACAGCATGCCCATGTTCAGTTCGCGCTGCAGTTCGCGCAGCAGCTGTAAAATCTGTGCCTGCACCGTAACGTCCAGCGCCGTAGTAGGCTCATCGGCAATCAGCAGTTTGGGCTGGGTCAGCAAGGCCATGGCGATCATCACGCGCTGGCGCTCGCCGCCGGACAGCTGGTGCGGAAAATCCTGCAGGCGCGTCGCGGCCTGGCGAATGCCTACGCGATCGAGGCAGCTGAGAATCTCAGCGCGCGCCGCTTCACGCCGCATGCCACGGTGCAGCGACAGCACTTCATACAGCTGCTTCTCCACGCTGTGCAGCGGATTGAGTGACACCATCGGCTCCTGAAAAATCATCGCCATCTGGTTGCCGCGCAGCCCGCGCATTTCACGCTCGCTGGCCTGCAGCACATCGCGCCCGTCAAACACAATTTCGCCCTGCGGATAGCTCACCGGCGGCTGCGGCAGCAGACGCATAATCGACAGCGCCGTCACGCTCTTGCCCGATCCCGATTCGCCCACCAGCGCCAGCGTTTCGCCGGCGTCGATGCGCAGCGAGATATCTTCCACCACGCGGCGCGGCCCGAACGCCACCGCCAGATGATTCACCGTTAACAAACTCATTTAGCGCCCCCGGCTCGGATCAAAGGCATCGCGTACCGCTTCGCCGATAAAAATCAGCAGCGACAGCAGCAGGGCGAGGGCGAAGAAGCCAGAAAGGCCAAGCCACGGTGCCTGTAAATTGTTTTTTCCCTGCAGCAGCAGTTCGCCCAGCGACGGCGAGCCCACCGGCAGGCCGAAGCCGAGAAAATCCAGTGAGGTCAACGTGGTGATCGAACCGCACAGGATAAACGGCAGAAAGGTGAGCGTGGCAACCATGGCGTTGGGCAACATGTGGCGCAGCATGATGCGGCTATCGCTCACGCCCAGCGCGCGTGCGGCGCGGATATAGTCAAAGTTACGCGTACGCAGGAACTCAGCGCGCACGACGCTCACCAGGCTCATCCAGCCGAAAATCACCGTCAGCAGTAACAGCCACCAGAAATTGGGCTGAATCACGCTGGAGAGCAGAATCAGCATGAACAGCGTCGGCATGCCGGACCACACTTCAATCAATCGCTGGCCGATCAGGTCAACGCGGCCGCCAAAGTAGCCCTGCAGGGCACCCACCACAATGCCAATCACGCTGGAGAACAGCGTTAACAGCAAGCCGAACAGCAGCGAGATGCGCGTGCCGTACAGCAGACGCGCCAGTACATCGCCACCATTAGCATCGGTACCCAGCCAGTTTTGCGCCGACGGCGGTGACGGGAAGGGCACGTCGGTGGCGAAATGAATGGTGCTGTCGCTGAAGCGGATGGGAGCCCATAGCGCCCAGCCCTGCTGATCAATACGTTGTTTCAGCCACGGATCCTGATAATCCGCCGGCGTGGCAAACTGGCCGCCAAAATCACTCTCGCTGTAGTTAAACAGCAGCGGTGCGTACCAGCGCTGCTGGTAATGCACCAGCAGCGGTTTGTCATTGGCTAATAATTCCGCGCCCAGCGACAGCACAAAAATGAGCAGAAACAGCCACAGCGACCAGTAGCCGCGACGGTTGTGACGAAAGCGCTGCCAGCGCTGCTGGTTAACGGGAGATAGACGCATCAGCGGCCCTCAAAATCAATGCGTGGATCGACCAGCGTATAGGTCAGATCGCTGAGAATATTCATCAGCAGGCCAATCAGCGTAAAGATATACAGCGTGCCGAACATCACCGGATAGTCGCGCTGAATGGTGGCATCATAGCCGAGCAGCCCCATGCCGTTGAGTGAGAACATCACCTCAATCAGCACCGAGCTGGTGAAAAACATACTGATAAAGGTGGTGGGAAACCCGGCGATCACCAGCAGCATGGCGTTGCGAAACACGTGGCCGTACAGGATGCGCTTCTCATCCAGGCCCTTGGCGCGTGCCGTGACGACGTACTGTTTGCGCACCTCATCAAGGAACGAATTTTTCGTCAGCATGGTCAGGGTGGCAAAGCCGCCAATTACCGTAGCCAGCACCGGCAGGGTGATATGCCACAGATAATCGCTGATTTTGCTGTACCACGGCAGCGTGTCAAACTGCGGCGAAGTGAGGCCGCGGAGCGGGAACCAGTCGAGATAGCTGCCGCCGGCAAACAGCACAATCAGCATGATGGCAAACAAAAACGCCGGAATTGAGTAGCCGATGATGATAAAGATGCTGCTCCAGATATCAAACGCGCTGCCGTTGCGCACCGCTTTTTTGATGCCCAGCGGAATCGACACCAGATAGATGATCAGCGTGCTCCACAACCCGAGGCTGATCGACACCGGCAGGCTCTCTTTAATCAGCTGCAGCACCGAGGCGTTACGAAACAGGCTGTCGCCAAAGTCAAAACGCAGGTAATTCCACAGCATTTCGCCATAGCGCTGCAGCAGTGGCTTATCGAAGCCGTAGCGATGGGTTATTTCTGCCACCACTTCCGGATCCAGCCCGCGCGCGCCGCGGTACTGGCTGTCGCCGGGATTGTCGCGCACCAGCGCACCGCGCGCGCCGCTGTCACTGCCGCCGCCGCCAGGCAGACCGGTGCTATGACCAAACTGGATGTTGGCCAGCGCCTGATCGACCGGACCGCCCGGCGCAATCTGTACGATAAAGAAATTCAGGGTGATGATGGCCCACATCGTGGGAATAATCAGCAACAGCCTGCGCAGGAAATAAGCACCCAAACCGCTCTCCTCAGCGTCGATCGGCCGGTAAACGACCGGCTTTGTTCACATCGTACCACCAGTTTTCCAGCCCGGTGGCAAACGCCGGTTTAATCTGCGGATGGGAAAACTTGTCCCACCAGGCCAGCCGCTGCTCGGCGTTGTACCACATCGGAATCATGTAGGCGTTCCACAGCAGCAGGCGATCCAGCGCCTGACCGAGCGGCAGCAGCGCTTTTTCATCGCCCTGATGCGCCACGATCTGCTGCACGAAATGGTCGACCAGCGGATCTTTTACCCGCGCGGTGTTCCACGATGAGCTGATGTAATCCGACTGCCAGACATACTGCAGGCTGGTGGAGGGCCACGGCATCGCCTGATAAAGCGACGGAATCATGTCGTAATCGCCTTCGCGCAGCCGGCGCAGATATTGCGAACTGTCCACCTCACGCAGCGTCATCGTAATGCCAAGCCGTGCCAGGCTGTGCTGGAATGGCAGCGCCCAGTCGTTCAGAGAACCGCTGCGCAGCAACAGTTCAAACTGAAACGGCTGGCCGGTTTTCACGTTCACCAGCTGCTGATTTTTGATCTGCCAGCCGGCTTGCTTCAGCAGCGCCATCGCCCGCAGCAAATTGTTGCGGTCAAAGCCGCTGCCGTCAGAGTGCGGCGGCGCGTAGGCGTTGTTAAAGACTTCGGCAGGCAGCTGCGCCTTGTAGGGCGCGAGCAGGACCAGCTGATCGGCGTCAGGATAGCCTTTGGCGGCGTAAGCGGTGTTCTGGAAGTAGCTGTCGGTTCGCTTGTAAGCGCCGTAGAACAGCGCTTTGTTCATCCACTCAAAATCAAACGCCAGCGTCAGCGCCTCGCGCACGCGGCGGTCGGCAAACAATGCTTTCTCGTTATTGAACGCCAGCCAGCGCGTGTCGGTGGCGACGTCATTCGGCGTGGTGGCTTTCACAATGGCGTGGCTGGTGAAGTTGCGCCCGCGATATTGTGTGGCCCATTTCTTCGCCGAACCCTCCTCGCGCAGATCATAGGCACCGGCCTTAAACGCTTCAAAAGCCACGTTGTCATCAAGATAGTAGTCGTAGCGCAGGGTATCGAAATTAAAGCGACCGCGGTTCACCGGCAGATTGGCCGCCCAGTAGTTCTTCACCCGACTATATTGGATGAACTGGCCGGATTTGTACGAAGTGACGCGGTAAGGCCCGCTGGCGAGCGGCGGATAGCCAATCGGCTCATTGAATTTTTTGTTCTGCCAGAATTTTTCCGGCAGCACCGGCAGCGTGATCCAGCTCAGCACCAGGTCTTTGTCTGGTTTGGGCATCTCAATGCGCACCGTCAGCCGGTTCAGCGCTTTCACCTGCACGCCACGAAACGCCACGCGAAACTGCGGCACGCCTTCGGTCATGAATTTGCCGAAGGTGAAGGCGACATCCTGCGCGGTGATCGGTGTACCGTCCTGAAACTGCGCGTGCGGATTGATCGACACTTCCATCCAGTGATAATCGCTGGGATAGCGTGCTGATTCGGCGATCAGCGGATAGTAGCTGCCGGGCTCATCGTCTGAGGTGGTAAACAGGCCGTCGTACAGCGTGTCAGTGCCGATACCGGGGTTGCCGCGCGACGCATAGCGGTTGAAGTTGTCGTAAGTGCCCACCACGGCGAGGGTGATCTTGCCACCTTTTGGCGCCGCCGGATTGGCGTAATCATAATGGCTGAAGTTGACCGCGTATTTCGGTTCGCCCAGCTTCGCAAAGGCATAGCTTTCATGGATAGTGACCGCGTGCACCGGCGCAATGGCGCTGCACATCAGTAGTGCTGTGGCAAGACGAAGCAGCATAAGTGGGGCGCTCTCCTGTGGTAATCCGCACTGTATGGTAGCAGTTTCATGCGCGGTACGTGACGTTAACCCAAACTGGCCTGGCTCTGATAGTAGCTAATCAGCTTTTCCGGGCGCAGCGGGCGGCTAAACAGATACCCCTGCAGATGCGTGACGCCCCGGTTAACCAGCCAGGCCGCCTGGTCGCCGGTTTCCACCCCTTCCGCCACGGTTTTCAGGTTGAGTTTCTTTGCCAGCAGCAACACGGTGTCAAGCACCGGCGAGGTTACGGTTTCGGTGCCGATACTCTGCACAAAGCCGCGATCGATTTTCAGGTAGTCGAACGGATATTTTTCCAGGTAGATCAGCGCGCTATGGCCAGTGCCGAAATCATCGATGGCAATCTTGAAATTGTGTTCATGCAGCCAGGCGAAGATTTCGCCGGCGTTCTTCTCTCGCACCATGGTGCGCTCGGTGATTTCAAATACATAGTTAAAATGATCGGCGGGCATACTGGCGATCCACGCCTGCACGTCGCGGCGAAAACTGGCCGATGCCAGATGCTGCGGTGACATATTCAGACTGAGACGGGTGCCGCGCGGCAGTTGCTGACAGAGAAAACGCGCGTCGCGCGCTACCAGGCTGAACAGATGTTGGGTCAGAGGAATAATCAGGTTCTGCGCTTCGGCGTGGCTGATAAATACATCGGGTGGGATCATGCCTTCAACCGGGTGAGTCCAGCGCAGCAGCGCTTCAACGCCATAGGGTTTGCCGTTGTGTGCTGTTACCAGCGGCTGATACTCAACGTGAAACTGACCGCGCCGGATGCCGAGCAGGATTTCACGTCCCGGTCGCTGATGCAGCGACAGCAGCAGCCAGCTGATTGCGGCAACCAGCAGCGCCAGCAGCAGGCCGGTCAGTAACGCCAGCGTGTAATCGCGTGAGGCCAGCGTGCTGCCGTAAAGCACAAAGCGCATGCTGCCGTCATCAAGCGTCAGGTCGGTGAGGGCGGGCGGCAAATCGCGGCTGCGCACCACCTGGCTGGTGCCGCTGAGCAGCGCGCTGTCGCCTGCCACCAGCGCCATGCGCGTGATTTCGGGATGGTAAGAGGCCAGCAGCTGGTAAGGCGTCATGCTGAGGTTCATGGTGGCGAGGATGCCGGTTTCGCTCGCTCCCGGACTTTTCAGCCACAGCGCGAGCGCTGGTTTGGCGGGCTGCAGCGGTGTGCCGGGCAGCAGGCGGACGTCACGGTCGCGCTCCAGCTCTGAATCGGGTGAAATGGCGCTGGCGGCCAGCAGAAATGCGCCGGTAGCCGAAGAGCAGTAAGCGTTGCCGTCGCGTACCAGTAATATCGCGCGAATGTTGCCGGCAAAGGCGGCGCGAGAGGTCAGCTCACGGTTGACGCTGTTGCAGCTGAGTTGAGTGTATTGCTGCAGTGGATAAAGGCTCTCGACCAGGGTTGACATCACCTGTTGCAGATCGTCACGGCTGTGAGCCAGCAGCTGCTGGTGTTGCTGGACGCGTTTTTGCCAGGTCAGCGTGAGCAGGACGGTGACAAACAGGATAAAAAACGCGACCCCAATAATTACGCTACTCCAGGCGATGCGCCGCGAGTAGCTGGCATGACGATTTAACGTCCCCGACAGTGGCATGGAGTTGGTTCCCCTGATCTTGCCCTTTTTATTATAAAAACGCATACAACTGTGCTGGTTCAAGGCAACGAGAATATAACGAGGCTGCGCGAAAAGTCTCGTTATATTTTTGATTCACAATTACTTTTTCCGCCATGGATTTGGCTTAAGCAACCGCAGACGAAAAAAAAACGCTGCCGGGGCAGCGTTTTCAGATTCTCTGGCTGAGAACATCAGGAAGGAAGGGGATTAACTGGGATTTTTTGCCAGTACCCGACGCGCTTCGCGGTAGCGGTTTTTCCAGTAACTGTCGTTAAGGCTGGAAATCATCACGCCGCTGCTGGTAGACGCGTGTACAAAATTGTCGTTGCCGAGATAGATGCCGACATGGCGACCGGTGGAGCCGGCGCGGAACAGCACTAAATCACCCGGACGCAGTTTACTGCGTGAAATCTCTTTACCGCTGTCCTGCTGTTCCGAGGTGGAACGCGGCAGCTCTAAACCAAACTGTTCGCGAAAGGTGCGCTGAACAAAAGCAGAACAGTCAATGCCGCGTTTGGTGTCGCCGCCTAAGCGATAACGTACACCTTTCCAGTCACTGTACTGTTCCA
>NZ_JASEWO010000271.1:0-4013 GCF_030024295.1 Pantoea sp. Pa-EAmG | reverse complement strand
ACCACAGCATTGATGATATTGCGGTGATGCGTGGCTTCGGCAATATCGAGATTTATGCGCCATCCTGCCCGCTGGAGTGCCGCCAGATCATCGATTATGCCCTTGCGCATTTGGGGCCGGTTTACATCCGTCTGGATGGCAAAGATCTGCCCCAGCTGCACGATGAAAACTACCAGTTCCGTCCCGGCCAGATCGACGTGTTGCGTGAAGGCAACGACATCGTGCTGGTGGCAATGGGTTCCACCGTGCATGAGGCGGTGAGCGCGGCTGAGCAATTACACGAACAGGGAATCAGCGCAGGTGTGATCGCCATTCCATCAATTCGTCCCTGTGATACCCAACGGCTACAAGAGCTGTTAAAGCATTATCCGGCGGTGATCACAGTAGAAGAACACAACGTCAACGGCGGCGTTGGCAGCCTGGTGGCAGAAGTGCTGGCTGAAGGCGGCTGCGGTATTCCGCTGTTGCGTCTGGGCATCCCGGATGGGCAATACGCGATTGCTGGCGATCGTGCCTCCACGCGCGCGCATCATGGTATTGACGCCGCCAGCGTGGTGAAGAGTGCAGTGCGCATGTGTGCAGGAGCGTAAACATGGCGGGTCCATTAATACTGGCAATTGATGAAGGTACCACCAACGCGAAAGCCATAGCGGTGGACCGCGCAGGCAACGTGGTAGCGCGCGGCAGCCAGCCTCTGACGCTAGCCCATCCCCAGCCGGGATTGGCCGAGCAGGATCCATTGGCGATCTGGCAGGCGGTGAAACAGGCGATTGAAAGCTGTCTGGCGCAGTGCGGCGGGGCAGAGGTGGCCGCCGTCGCGATCAGCAACCAGCGCGAGTCGGTGCTGATCTGGCAGCGCCGCGACGGGCAACCGCTGACGCCGCTGGTGAGCTGGCAGGATCGTCGCTCGGAAGCCTTTTGTCGCGATTTACGCATGGCGGGCAAAGCGCCACGCATCACCGGCTTAACGGGCCTGGCGGTCGATCCCATGTTTCCCGCAGGCAAACTCACCGGGATGCTGGCGACGATTCCAGATGGACTGGCGCGTGCGCAGGCCGGTGAACTCTGCATCGGCACAGTGGATTGCTGGCTCAGCTGGCAATTAAGCGGCGGCGAAAGTTTTGTCACCGATCACGCTAATGCGGCCCGCACCCAACTCTATAATTTACATAGCGGTGACTGGGATGACGAACTGCTGGCGCTGTTCCATATCCCGCGCGCGGCGCTGCCACATATTGTGCCCTCTGCCAGCACGCAGGGTGTTGTCACGGTACAGGACATCGCCGGACTGAAAGCGGGTACGCCCATCTTGTCGCGCATTGGCGATTCCCATGCGGCACTGCAGGCGCAACGTAGTGCGGGTGAAGAGGTGGTGAAAGCCACTTACGGCACCGGTTCATCGCTGATGATGTCAATGGCCACCCCTTTGCTGACCGAGAACGGCCTCAGCACCACGGTGGCGTGGCACGATGGCACGCTGCGATTTGCCTTTGAAGGTAACATCACCCATACCGGTTCAGGCGCGGCCTGGCTGGGACGCATGCTGGGCATCAGCGATCCGCGTGAACTGACGGCGATGGCGCGGCGCAGCGAGCATAATCAGGGCATCTATTTCGTGCCTGCATTGTCAGGCCTGGGCGCGCCCTGGTGGGATTTGAAGGCGCGCGGCATGGTATGTGGCCTTACCGATGCCGCCACGCCAGAGGTGCTGGCGCGCGTGGCGCTGGAATCGATCACCTTCCAGATTGCCGATGTGTTCTTCGCTATGGAGCAGGCCAGTGGTGTGCAGTTACCCGCGCTCTGTGTGGATGGCTCGGCAACCGAAAACAGTTGGCTGATGCAGTTACAGGCAGACGTGTTGCAGCGGCCGCTGAAACGAGCCCCTACCGCTGAAGTCTCCGCCCTGGGTGCCGCGCTGCTGGCGGGGCGTTCATTAGGCTGGTGGCAGCAGGGCAGTGATATGCAGGCGTTGCAGGGGGGCAGCGTGATTGAGCCGCGCAGCGATCGCGCGACCATTATGCAGGAGAATTATCGCGGCTGGCTGGAAGCGGTGGCGCGTTGTCGTTATCAACCGCACTAGTGTTCAGGCGGGGTAACCGCCTGACCATCGCTCACTAACGTTGTGCCGTCTGGGGTGAGGATTCATTGGAGGCATCGCTGAGATTAATCCGTGGTAATACACCCCCCGTAAACTCGACGCGACGCATTGGGAAAGCAAAACGAATCTGCTTCTGCTCCAGTTGCGCCATCAGCTGGAGGTTAATTTCCTGCTGGATGTCCATGTACTTGTTGTACTCGGCACTGAGCACGAAGTAGACCACTTCAAATGTCAGTTGCGACTCATCAAAAGCGAGGAAATGTGCGCGGTCAAAACGAGTATCCGGCACATCCTGAATGATCTCCTTCACCATGCTACCAATTTGTCGCACTTTCTCAGCAGGTGTACCGTAATTGATGCCGAACTTAAACACGATGCGACGCTGCTGCATGCGTTTGTAATTGTGGATGGTCTGCTGCAGCAAGATGGTGTTCGAGCAAACGATCTGTTCGCCGCTCAGGCTGCGCAGCCGGGTGGTTTTCAGACCAATGTGTTCGATTGAGCCAGCCACATCGCCAAACACAATAAAATCGCCATGCTCAAAGGGCTTGTCAAAGCCAATGGCCAGCGAGGCGAATACGTCACTCAACACCGTCTGAATCGCCAGGGCGATGGCAATGCCGCCGACGCCGAGGCTGGCAACCAGTGCGGTAATATTGATGCCCATGTTGGACAGGATTGCCAACATCATCATCACCCACACCACCACCCGCAGCAGAATGCCGAGGATCACCGTGGTCACCGGATTGCGCACGTGCAATGGATCACGCAGCAAACTCTGTAGCCAGAGCCGGATGCCACAGTCAATCCACATGGTCATTTGCAGAATAAAGGCCAGGAACCAGCCGTGTGCAATCGTCACGCTCCAGCTGGCGGGGAGGTCGACAAACCTCAGTGCAATCAGTAATGAGAAAATCAGCAGCAAAGGCTGGCTGGTACTGCGCAGAATTTCCACCAACAGTGTGGTGACGCGATGATTCCGCTGCTCGCTGTAGTGCGCAATACGGTTGGATACAAAACGGATGAGGGTACGCAAAAGCCAATACATCATCAGGGTACCGAAGACGATGATGGCGCTGTTTATCCAGAAGGTTTGATTGAGAAAAATGAGTTGTAAACGATGGGCAGAAAGCCAGTTTTCCATTGGGGAGATTCTCCTTGCTGGGAGGCAATAAAAAGTGAAAGCAAGGAAAGGATAGCCTGGCTGGCGCCTTTTGTGGCGCCAGCAGGGAATTACTGGAAGCGATTCGCTTTGTCGCGGGCCAGACGTTCCAGCGCAAAGATCACTTGCTGTAGCTGGCGTTCCTGCACCGGCTCAATGGCGGTAAAACGGAAGCTGAGACGAGGAGTTGTGCGGGTTTCATTCTTGCTGGTGACGGTGCTGCGTTCGCCAATATGCAGCAATTGCGCGGTGACTTCAAAATGACCGTATTCGCCCAATTCAACGCGCAAATTTTTAAAGGTGTCACCGCGGTTCAGGCCCTCTGGCAAGCTCTCATCCAGCAATACGCCCGCACCACCGAGAGAGAGATCCTGCAAACGAAAACGCGCTTTACTGCCATCCGGCCACTGCGTATGGCAGTAAAATACCGGCTCCATCGGGGCGGAAACGCGGAAAAACTCACGACGCTGGATCTGCCACAGCAACTCAGGCAGTGGGGCAGTAAACGCCGGTAAGCCCTCAAACTCGGTGCGCTCCAGTTTGATTAAGCCAAATTCCACTTTTGCACCCTGGGTTTCTGCAGCGATATTCACTTCACCGCCCTGCAACGCTAAATCGTTATCCAGTGCATTACTGCCGAGGTCGAAGATCACGCGATCTTCATCGGCATCCAGCATGCGGCTGATAAATTGACCGCGCGAAAAACTGACCATTAATGGGGTCTGGAAACGCAACAAATCCTTCATTACGTTT
>NZ_JASEWO010000270.1:0-4042 GCF_030024295.1 Pantoea sp. Pa-EAmG | reverse complement strand
CTTTGAAATCAGGATCTAAAATCAGGATGTCGATGTGCTGATGAATAACATCGTCAATACCATCATTAATTGTGTTTGCTGTAGTGACACAATTAAAGCCATTCATTAATAATAAAGCCTGCACCCCAGCCGCAACAAGGCGATGCTCATCAACGATGAGAATTTTTGCATTAAACATAGATCTCCCTTTTACGACACCGATATGATGGCGCTGGCGGACATTATGTCTGGCGGCTTATCCCGGCGAACCGAGAAATGTCTTGATAAGATTATGTTTTTATAAAACCTGCTGATTTTTCAGCCGATATTGTTCAAAGATAATTAATGTTTCATTGACGGCGTTAATTTCGCACGCGATGGCGGCAATCAGCTGCGCGACATCGTGTCCTTCCTGCTGGTGTTTCTCCAGCTTGCGCCCCAGCTCCATCAGCGCGCTGGCATTAAGAATACTGGCACCGCCTTTCAGCTTATGGCCAAGCTGTGACAGCGCGTGAGCATCAGTGGTTTGCTGCAGCGCCGCCAGCAATTCATCGTGGCTGGTGCGAATACTTTCCAGCAGGGTGATGCAGCTGGCGGGATCGCGCTCAGCCAGCTGCATCAGCAGCGGCGCAAAAGTCGGAACCGCCACAGGGGCCGGCAGCGCGGCGACGGCGGTATCAGCAACAGGTTGCCCGGTTACGCCGGCTGCAGCCTCGCTGTCAGGCGCGTTTGGCGTGCGGCGCGGACAGTGGGTGATTTGCGCCAGCAACGTATCCAGATTCAGCGGCTTGAACAGACAGTCGTTCATGCCAGCCTGCAGGCAGCGCTGCATGATGTGCTGCTCGGCGGAGGCGGTCAGGCCGTATAGCGTGATCGGCGGCAGATGATGGTGGCGTTCATGCTGGCGCAGCGCCTGGGCAAATTCAAACCCGTTCATACCGGGCATATTGCAGTCGGTAATGATCAAGTCAAAGCGCAGCGGATCCTGCTGCCACAGTTTCAGCGCTTCGACGGCGCTTTCGCTCACCACCACCTGATGGCCCGCCAGCTCCAGCTGTTTACCCAGCAGCAGGCGATTAGGCGCATGATCATCAATCACCAGCACTGACAGCTTGTCGGTGACCAGCGGCTGTGACAGATGCGGTTGGGTTTGATCGCGCGGTTCGCCGGCCGGCGCGCGGAAGTAGAAGGAGAACACCGATCCTTCACCTGGCGTACTCTCCACAATCAGTTCGCCATCCAGCAGCTCTGCCAGATTGCGGCAGATGCTCAGGCCAAGACCGGTGCCAATCTGCTGCTGCTGACGTTCACCGACCTGGACAAATGGCTCAAAGATCGCCTGCTGCTGCTCCTCAGTCATGCCGCAGCCGTCATCGCTCACTTCTATGACGAACTCACAACCTTCCTCTTCCTGGCCAATCCCCTGCATCAGCACCACGGTTACGCTGCCGCGATCGGTAAATTTAATGGCGTTACTCAACAGGTTAGACAGGATCTGGTTGATCATCAGCGGATCGGTCTGTACCCAGTAGGCCGCGATGTCCATCTCTACGCGCAGATCGATCCCTTTGCTTTCGGCCTTGTTGCGGAACAGCGTCACCGCCTGATCGATCACATCCGGCAGGTAAACGGTTTCCGGCGTGGGTTGATACTGGCCAGATTCGATCTTTGACAGATCGAGGATATCGCCGATCAGCGACAGCAGCGCACGCGCCGAACTGTAGGCGACGCGAATATTCTCTGACAGCGTCTCACACGGCTGCGAGCGGGTTTCCAGCTCCAGCAAACCAATGATGGCGTGCAGCGGCGTGCGGATCTCATGGCTCATGCTGGCGAGAAACTCACTTTTGGAGCGGTTGGCTTTGTCTGCGGTGTCCTTGGCCAGCTGCAGCTCCTGCAACAGCGCGTTACGTTCGGTGACATCGACCCAGCCGCCGATCACCCCGGCAACTTCCCCCAGCCGATCGCGAAACGGCAGCGTCCAGTGGTACAGATGGAAGGCCTGCTGGCCAAACATCAGCTGGACGTCGCGCATTACCGCTTCACCATCCAGCAGCGTCTGCTGGTAACCATCTTCAATGGTATGAATGCTGGCGTTATTGGTGTTGAACACGTCCGACAGTCGTTTACCGATTACCTCGTCGCGTTTGATGTGCAAAAAGCGCAGATAGGCATTGTTACAGTCCACCAGCCGCGTTTGCTTATCGCGGATGTACATTGCCACCGGCGAGTCATTAAACAGCGTGTGGGTAAAATTGAGCTGATTTTTTAGCGCATTCTCTGCCTGCATACGCTGCTGAATCACTTTGCGCAGATGGTGGTTCCACAGCAGGATCAACAGAATCAATCCCAGCGATACCGAAACGATCAGCAGAATCGTTTGCTTATAGTTCTGCCACGAGCTACTGAGAAACGGCGGTTCCGCCTGACGCCACTGCGCCATCAGCTTAAACAGCGTTTCCGGCGGGATGGCCAGCAACGCTTTATCGAGAATGCTGATCAGCGTCTCATTGCCTGGCTCTACGCGCATCACAAAGCGTGCGGGATCGGCGCCCAGCGTACCCTCGACGATCAGCCCGCTGCCAAAATGGTTGCGCAGATGATAGTCGGCAAAAATTTTCGGCACGATCACCGCATCGACCTTGCGCGCCAGCAGCTGGCGCAGCGCATCCAGCGGACGATCGGTATCGCTGACCGACAGGTGCGGATAGTGTTCATGCAGCCAGCTTTTCATTAGCGGATTTTTTAGCATCAGCGCCGAACCAAACGGAAAGGTGTCGCGCGCCATAATGTTTCCCGGCTGCTGATTGCGGATGATCACCCAATGCGAAACCAGCCACGGACGCGTAATCAGAGCCGGTTGTGCTTCGAACTGTGGCTCCAGAATTTCCAGCGGAAACAGCTTTGGCAGAGGACGTCCGCCGGGGTGTTCATTACTGGCGTGCGCCACAAAATTCAGGCCGGTCTGGCTGGTGATCAGCTCCAGCACGTCCGGCGCCATGCCGCGAAACTGCTCTGCCGGCGTCCGGCTACTGAGCGGTGCCTGTGCCAGCGGCAAGGTGGTCTCGATGTGTATGTTGTTTTGCAGCCACTGCTCTTCGTCGGCGGTCAGCGCCAGCGGATTGCGTTGTAGTACATGATGGGGATCGAGCTGCCAGCGTTTGGCAATCTGCATGCGGATAGACAGCGGAATCTGCGGCAGCGCCTGGTTGATGGCGTCGGCCAGCGCAGGATACAGCGGACTGATGCCGAAACCGACGTTGAGCGGAATCGTATGCTCATCGGCCAGAATAGTAAGCGCGTTGGCAAACAGATAGCGGTTGAGGTGTGTCAGCGTCGCCGCATTTCCCCAGACGCGCGCCGTCTGACCATAAACGGTGGCGGCGACGGCATCATAGTAGCCCGGGAAACGCACCAGCTGCGCGTTTTCGTATGTCTCTTCCAGGTACTGGCGCTGCAGCGGCGTGCCTGACCAGGCGATTTGCTCGGGCATGCCGTTATTGAGAAAAAGGTCGCTGTCGGTCTTCAATCCCATCACGCTGTAATCCAGCATCCACGGGGCGCTGGCCAGCAGCGGCTGCGACTGTGACGATGGCTGGGCGACGTAAATCGCCAGCATATGCATTTCGCCTTTCAGCACCGCCTGCTGCGCGGCGCTATGACTCGGGAAGTGATAAAGCTCAATACTGGTCTCCAGCATGCTTTGAATCAGCGACAGGTAGTCGGCGCTCAGGCCTTCGAAGCGGCGCGTATCGGTATCCATATATATTGGTGGCTGTGATTTACCGGCCACTGCGACTTTAATCACTTTATTTCGAAAGGCAGAAGAGATGGGCTCAGCCAGCTGCAGCGCGGGCTGTGCGGTATCGTAACGCGCTAAAAGCTGCAATGGTTTGACCTGCGCCTGCAGCGCGCCGGCAAAAAAAATAAACAGGACCACGCCCGTCAGACGGATGAAATTAACAGGATTAAACACCGTGCGTTCCTGAAGAAAATAAAGTCATTAATGCGCATAAGGGAAAAGGAGTATAAAGAGATTTTTCCCGCCTGCATGATGAAATGC
>NZ_JASEWO010000269.1:0-4083 GCF_030024295.1 Pantoea sp. Pa-EAmG | reverse complement strand
GGCGCTGATTAATCAGATGCCGCTATCACAGCGCGTCTACGGACGCCTTAAGCGCCTGCTACAACGTGATGGCAGCTTACCTACGGTTACCCTCGCCGCGCTCGGTGGCCCGCAAAGCGAACTGGTGTTCTCACGTAAAAGTGGAAAGTCGGTTAACGATGGCGTCGCAAGCCTGTATACCCCGGACGGATACTGGCAGCACGTTGATAAGCAAATTGCGCCGGTAACTCAGGCACTGTATCAGGACGATCGCTGGGTATTGGGCGGCACCACGCAACAGGAAAACAGCCAACAGACCGACTTAGCGGTGCGCCAGCTCTATATGCAGGATTACATTCGTCAGTGGGAACAATTCCTCAGCGATATTCAGCTCAATAACAGCGCTGATCTGGCACAGCGTATTAACACCGCTCGTTTACTTACCGGCAGCCAGTTGGTTATCAACCTGAGTAAAGTGTTGACGCTGACGCGTCCGATAACAGATGACAAAGCAGCACAAACCGCGCCGCCAGCGTCAGACAATAGCGCTACCCGCACCTTGCAGGCGTTATTTAGTGCGCCGAAGGCCAGTGCGGCACAGAACGAAGCGAATCCGGCACCAGAACAGGTAGTGGGTGCGCACTTTGCCTCGATTATCGAACTGGCGCAGCCGTTACAGCAGGGCAGTAAAGTGCTGGCGGTGGATGATTTTCTGCACCAGATTGACGATCTCTATCGTTACCTGACCGCGGTGCAAGATGCGGCTAACAGCGGTATGCCACCGCCATCGAGTGATGCCATTAGCCGCGTACAGGCCAGTGCGGGTCGTTTACCTGGTACATTACAAAACATGGTTTCCAGCATGGCGGTGGGGGCCAGTTCAGACGCCCAGCGTCGCGATATGGATAACGTACGCAAACGTATCCAGATGGCGGTGGGCAGTTTCTGTCAGCAGGCTATCGCCGGACGTTATCCGCTGGTGCGCAATGGTCGCAACGAAGTAACTCCCGATGACCTGGCACGCATGTTTGCGCCGGGAAGCGGCCTGATGGACAGCTTCTTCCGTGACAATCTGGCGAGCAAAGTTGATACCACCCACGCGGCCTGGCGTTTCACACCCGGGATTGATGGCAAAACCTTGCCGGGTGGTGAAGCGTTGCTGCGTCCGTTCCAGCAGTCGCAGTCAATTCGCGATGCGTTCTTTACCAATGGCGCGACCACGCCATCTTTTCGCGTCACACTGCGCACGGTAAAAATGGATAACGAAATCCTCACCCTGACGCTGGATGTCGATGGGCAGATCCTGCGCTACAGCCATGGCCCACAGGCGGTACAAATGGTCAGTTGGCCGGGGCCTGGTGGCACCAGTCAAGTGCGTATGCAGCTTGGCTTAACTAATGGTACCACCTCCACGCTGGTCACCAGTGGTCCCTGGGCGCTGAATCGCTTTTTCGATCGCGCCCGGCTGACACAGTCCGGCGGCCTGACGCGCGAAGCCAACTTTAACGTGGAAGGACATCAGGTCACGCTGTCATTTACCCCCGGCAGCATTCGCAACCCGTTCCAGCTTCCCGCTTTTAGCTGTCCCTGAATCGGAGCCTTACGATGACGCAATACGCAGCACCCGGCTGGTACGGCAAAATCCCCAGTGCGGGGGACTTTGTTAAGCGACGCATTCCCGACAGCTTGCTACGGCAATGGTCACACTGGTTTCAGGTGGGGTTACACCACTGGCAAACCAGTGCCGAAGGGGAGAATGCGCCTTCTCGAGCGTTTCTCAGCGCTCCAGTATGGAATTTTGTCGTGCCACCGATGCTCGGCAGCCAACTGGTGCAGATGGGGAGCCTGACCGCTTCACGCGATAGCGTTGGCCGCCACTATCCGCTGTGCGCCCTGCGCCACTTCAGCCCGACAGAATGGTCGCCTGCCATGCTGGGCTATGCGGGCGACTGGTATCAACAGGTCGGCAACACACTACTGCGTGTGGTGCGCGACGGTAGTAGCCCGGAACAGTTGGATCAGGCTTTGCTCAGCATTCCTCTGCCGCAGCAGCCAGAGGAGGAGGCATCAGAGATTCTGGCGATTATTGGTGAAGGGAGCAGCGTGTCGAACCTGAGCTGGCAACTGCCTTCCGACATCTTTGATCCCCAGTTTTACACCAGTTTCTGGTGGACCAATCAAACCGTCGGGTTCCCGTTATACACCCATGTGCATAGTGGCAACTTCACCGCCCAGTTATTTTCGCTGCTGTTTGACCCGGCAGGCGGTGCGAAGCCCGGACGAAATGGACTTTACCCCCCGATGTTTGAATCCTGAGGTGCAACCGCATGAATATTAATCTCGACGCGTTGCTGGCGCCGATCGGTAATGATGACCCTTGCGGCGACAACCTGGAATATCACGCTGATTTTCAGGCGATGGAGCAGGCCAGCGCGGGTAAAGCTGAGCAACAGTTTGGTGAAACCATTATCCCGGCTGAGCCAGCTGACTGGAACCGGGTAGAAAAGCTGGCGACGGAATTGCTGAGCCGCAGCAAAGATTTACGCGTGATGCTGGCCCTCACCCAGGCGTGGACCCATCTTAATGGCCTGCCAGGCTATGCGCAGGGGCTGGAACTGATTGAAAAAGCACTATTGCGTTACTGGGAACCGCTCTGGCCACGGCTGGAAGAGGACGGCGAACAGGATCCGTTCTATCGCATCAATGCGCTGGCACTGCTTGAAGACGCTTCTGCGTTAACGGCAGCCGTGCGCCAGGCCTGGCTGTTACGTCAAGCCTCGGACGGTATCACGCTTCGTGATGCAATCGCCCTGTGTGATGGCAGCAAATTAGAGACACCTGACTACCCAGGCGGGATGGCGCGTCTGCGCGACGAACTGGCGCAGCAGGGGCAACCCGCCGCTGCCACCTTGCAACACATCTATCAATACCTGCAAAGCCTGCACGCGCTGCTCGCCGAACGTCTCGGGGAAAGCGCGGTGCCTGATATGACGCAGTTGCAGAAAAGTTTTGCCTTGCTGGTCAGCCTGACGCAATCCGCAAACTCAGCGGAGGCACTGCCAGATGCTGCTGATGATCAGCCCGCAGACGTGCCAGCATCTACGGCGACTCGTAATGCGCCAGACTGGCGGACAGTACAGCTTACCAGCCGCGCGGATGCCCAATTGATGCTGGAAAAGGTGAAGCAATACTTCGCCCAGCATGAGCCAAGCCATCCGGCGCCGTTAATGATTGACCGCGTACAGCGGCTGGTCGAACTCGATTTTATGGACATCATCCGCGATCTGGCACCGGACGGCGTTCATCAGTTGCAAAACATCTTCGGACGCCACGACTAACGCCGCGTCCCTCTTTTCATCACGCAGTGACACCTGCGCGCCTTAACCGCGCATCATTTATGGAGAAAATCATGGCCACTATGAAATCCAGCGGGCAGAAATTTATTGCCCGCAATCGCGCGCCCCGCGTTCAAATTGAATATGACGTGGAGATTTATGGTGCGGAACGCAAAATCCAGCTGCCGTTCGTGATGGGCGTGCTGGCAGACCTCGCTGGCAAGCCACTGGAACCGCAGGCTGCTGTTGATGATCGTAAATTCCTTGAAATCGATATTGATAATTTTGACGAGCGCATGAAGGCGATGAAACCGCGTGCGGCGTTTCAGGTTGAAAACACCCTGACGGGTGAGGGAAAACTCAATGTCGAACTGACCTTTGAAAGCATGGATGACTTTTCACCTGATGCGATTGCACGCCACGTTGAGCCATTAAACAAGCTGCTGGAAGCACGTACCCAGCTTGCTAACCTGTTGACCTATATGGATGGTAAAAACGGCGCGGAAGAGTTGATTGGCAAAATTCTGCATGACCCGACGCTACTGCAGGCGCTGACGCATCTGCCAAAGCAAGCCGACGTAGCAGAAGGTAAGGAGGAAGAATAATGAGCGAGAAATTGCAACAGCAGGCGGAAAGCGCATCCAGCTTCAGCCAGGATGAATTCAGCGCGCTTCTCAGTAAAGAGTTTCGTCCGAAGAACGATCAGGCGCGGGAAGCGGTTGAAAACGCGGTCAAAACTCTGGCCCAGCAAGCGCTGGAGAACAGCGTT
>NZ_JASEWO010000268.1:0-4096 GCF_030024295.1 Pantoea sp. Pa-EAmG | reverse complement strand
TGAAGTGATCACTCCGGGCTGAAACGTAAAAAAACCGGCCTGAGCCGGTTCGTTTGCTGCGGGGGTTACTGACTGCACGCGGGCAGCCAGTCGGCTTCGCTGTCCTCATGCAGCGTGAGGTTGGTCTGGACACCGTTATTCGTCCGGCGCTTCAGCAGAATGCGCTCATACTCTTTCAGCGTCTGCGGCACCGCTTGGCCGAATGCCGTCAGGCTCAGCGGGTGCTGATGGCCGCGTGACTCCATAAACGACAGGTAGGCATGATAGAGATAGCGTTTCGGGTTCAGCGGGCGGATATTGGCGTTACCCATAAACAGGCCGGTCGCGGTGCTTATCGGCATCAGGTAGGCGCAGAAATCGACCAGCGGGTCAGCCTGGCGTTTAATTTCCAGCGCCTCGCCGGACGTCTGCTGCGCCTGGAGCAGCGCGCGGGCCTCCTCCGGCTGACTGAAGCGCTGCATCAGGTGACGCACGATGACGGCCAGCTCGGTGCTGATTTTGTCCAGCAACTGCGGGTCACGCTCCTTTGCCGGTATCACTTCCGGGAACGTCAGGATTACCCGGCGGCGCGACACGCCGCCGCTGCGGTCGCTGAAGCGCATCGGGTTGTTGTTCACCGCCAGAATCACCGCCGGAATGTGCGCCGAGTAGGCGTCACGGTATTTCGGGTCGATTGCCACCGCATCACCGCCGGTAATCGCCTTGATGCCCGCGCCGTCGCCGCTCCATTTCTCCTGGTCAGGCAGGATAATCAGCGAGAAGCCCACCACGCTGGCGCGCTCGCGGGAGGATTCCAGCGTGTCAATGGTGGCAGACGTGGTGTTGTCTTTTCCGGCCAGCATCGTGGCAATGGAGGCCATCACGCTCTTGCCGCTGCCGCCGGGGCCGGTGACCTCAAGAAACATCTGCCAGTCATAGCGGTTTGCCAGCACCATAAATAACGCCGCGAGAATGCGCTCCTGCTTGTCGTGACTGTGTCCGGCGGCCCGCGTTAACCAGCGCCAGAAGGCCGGGGCGTGGTCTGCGAGATTTTCACCAGGACGCGGTGCGGTGTAGTCCACGCTGTTGACGGTGCGCAGCCAGTGTTCGCGGCGGTGCGGGCTGAAGGTATCTGTTGTGGTGTCATATACACCGTTACGGAAGCCAATCAGGCGGCGGGGCGGTTCACCCATCTGCGGCACCATCAGCTTGAGCGTGTCCAGCACGCTGCCGATACCGGCGGCCGAGAACGGTGCGCGCACCTTCTGAAACAGGGCGGCGATTTCCCGGCGCAGCGTCTTCGCCTCCATCACCTGCCATGCGCCGTTCTCATAGCGGCAGATTTCTTCCCCGAACGGCGGCACGGCCAGCGCCTGCCCGTAGTGGGCGACCAGCAGCTCCGCCTTCTGGCTGGCGCTCATGGCCTTCAGGTCGGCTTCGCTGACGGACTCAAACGGGCTGAGCGGCTGCGGCTGCGTGAAGGCGGTGAGCTGCGCCTGGGTGGCGATATCCCCCTGCGCCTGCCACACGTCGTTCCAGTCACCCGCCACCGGCGGCAGGGCGGCTTTCCCGCCGCAGGCTTTCGCCGCTTCCTCTGCCTTTAACTGGCCGGTGCCGTTGTCGTCACGGTCGGCGGCAATCAGCATCATCGCGCCGGGGTGTGACTCACTCAGCCGCTTCGCCAGCGCGGGCAGGTTGTTGGCACTCAGCGCCACGTAAACCGCCTGCCCGGTTAGCCGGTGCACGGTCAGGCCGGTGGCGTAGCCCTCAGTGAGCCACAGCATTTTGCCGTCCGGCTCGCCTGCCAGCCAGTACGTGCCTTTCACCTGCCCGCCGGGCAGGGTGCGTTTGTCGCCTGCGGCGCTGATGAGCTGCACGTTAACGGCCGTACCGTCTTCACCGGTCAGGGGGATGAGCACATCCCCGGCGGCAAAACTGATGCCACCACAGCGCAGCGCATCAGCAAGCGTCAACGCCTGGGTACCGTGCAGCCCTTTCGCGGAAAGGTAGGCGTTGTCCGTGCGGCTGACAGCGGCGGCGATAAGCGCCTGCGCCCGTGTGGCGGTGTCTGCCTGCGCGCGGGTTCTGTCTGCGGCGTCATCCGTCACAGCCGGGGCGGACTCCGGCGGCGTGCCGAGCATCCCGGCCACCTTCATGGCGGCCTCTTTAGCACTGACGTCAAGCGCCTTTTCCACCAGGTTCAGGCCGTCACCGGCACCGCACTGGTTACACAGCCAGGTTCCGCGCCCACCCTGATTATCGAAGCGGAAGCGGTCTTTGCCGCCACAGACCGGGCAGGCTCCGTGCCGCCCGCCTGTGTCCACGCTGATGCCGAGTGCTGGCAGAAGCTGCGGCCACAGTCCGGTGGCCGCCTTTACGGTGTCAGAGACAATATGTTTCATGTGCGCATCCTCCCTCAGTGCAGCGTCGTGCGGCTGGCGGCCGCAAGCTGGCTGCGGAACAGCTCATCCATCATGGTGACGCCGAGCGGCGTAAGGCGCGGCGGCGCGGTCAGCAGGTCAGGCTCGACCATATCGCCGAGCATGGTGCAGGCCATCTCCATGCCTGCATCGGGGCCGTGACGGCGCACATAGAAGCCTTCCAGCTCAAGGGCGATGGTCATCTGCAACTCATCGAGCGTGGCGGATACGGTAATGCCGAGGCTTTTGCAGGCATTCAGGTAGCCCTGCGCCAGCGCGCGGCGGTAAACGGCGGTGCGTACCTCAACGGGCAGGCAGGAGTGATTAGCGGTCATCATGGCGGACCTCCGTGGCTAACATGCGGGATTCACAGGTTTCAACAACTTTACCGAGCTGGTCGGTGAGCAGAGCGACGACCGCGGCAAGCGCCGCGCCGTCCGGCACACAGCCGCGCGCGCTCAGGCAGTTCACCGAGTCGAACATATCGAGCACGGTCACGCCGACCGTGTGCGCGTGCAGCAGACGCAGATAGTCAGCGTGGGGAATGGGGTAGGTGTCATGGTTGTTCAGGTGCTGAGAAAGAGTGTTCATGGCGCCACCGCCTTAACCGGCAGACGACCGGCAAAGGACAGGACGTAATCACGGGCGAGGCTGGCACGGGCGCTGCGCTCATCGCCTGCTACAGTGCGCAGCATGCAGGGACGGGCGGCGGCATCAGTGCGGCGCACGGCGGCAAAAATAAAGGTGAATTCGGGGTGAGCGGCAGTAAGGGCCGTTGTCATGAGGACAATCTCCATTGAGTAGCGGTTAACGCCACCACCGGAGCTGCAAATCTCATGGGTGGTGGCCCGAACGGGGTTTGCAGTACCGGCCTCAATGGATACCGGCCAGCCCGAGGGCTGCCCCGCCCGGACCACCATTATTTGACAGCGGCTGCGGTCTAAGAACCACAGCCTGAAAAATGGGTAAGCCAGAGCAATGACACAAAAAAACACGCTTGGCGCGTGTTGTGTCGCCATTGAGTTACACGGGCTGCAAATCCCGGCTGCCGATTTTGCGGCAGCACGAAAACTGTATAACGGCCGCTCGCCAGAGAAAAGGCTTTTTTCACTCATCGGGGCGTTTTCCTCAGCAATCGGTCAGGACGTGATCGGATTGCTGCGGATTTGATCGGAATTCACCGTCCTCTTTCTTTGCGCTTCGCTTTGCAGGCTTCGCTTTCTGACTCAACACGGAAATATGGCCGTGCATCCCGCTGGTGAAGGCCGGTGCCGTGGCGGGTTTGCCGCTGACGGCTGCCGTCAGGCTTTCCGCGACGAAGGCGGCCTCTTCGCGGGTGAGGGGGTAGGTTTTCGTGCCGAAATTCAGCGTAATCACGCTGCACCTCCGGCGCGCTGGGCGATGCGGGCCTGCATCCAGCCGTCAATCTCTGACGCCAGCCAGGCGACGTTTTTACCGCCGAGGGAAATTTGTGAGGGGAACTGCTCCCGGCTGATTAAGTCGTAAATGGTCGAACGTGACAGGCCGCAGGTGCTGATGACTTCCGGCAGGCGCATGAAGCGGTCGCGCGGGAAAACGGCATCGCGGGTTACGGGGATGGCGGGGGCCGGTACGGATGAAACTGCGTGCATGGTGTTACCTCTTTCTGGGTCCGGCCGGTGCTGTCCGGTTACGGTGGTGTCTTCAGGTAACCCGCT
>NZ_JASEWO010000052.1:0-25662 GCF_030024295.1 Pantoea sp. Pa-EAmG | reverse complement strand
CTTTATCGATACCTTCTTTCAGGATCTTGGTGTTGGTCACGAACAGGTCGTCACCTACCAGCTGAATTTTGTCGCCCAGCACTTTGGTCTGGTAAGCGAAGCCGTTCCAGTCAGACTCATCCAGACCGTCTTCGATAGAAACGATTGGGTACTGTTTGGTCAGGTCTTCCAGGAAGTGGGTGAACTCTTCAGAAGTGAAGGCTTTGTTGCCTTCACCAGCCAGCACATATTTGCCGTCTTTGTAGAATTCAGATGCTGCACAGTCCATCGCCAGGGTGATGTCTTTGCCCAGCTCGTAGCCTGCTGCTTTAACAGCTTCGGCGATAACGGCCAGCGCTTCGGCGTTTGAACCCAGGTTTGGCGCGTAGCCACCTTCGTCACCTACCGCGGTGTTCATGCCTTTGGCTTTCAGAACTTTAGCCAGGTGATGGAACACTTCAGAACCCATACGGATGGCTTCTTTCACGGTTTTCGCGCCAACCGGCTGAATCATGAACTCCTGGATATCAACGTTGTTATCCGCGTGCTCACCACCGTTGATGATGTTCATCATTGGCAGTGGCATAGAGTATTTGCCCGGGGTGCCGTTCAGTTCTGCAATGTGTGCGTACAGTGGCAGACCTTTAGAGGCTGCTGCTGCTTTCGCTGCTGCCAGAGAAACCGCCAGAATGGCGTTTGCACCGAAGTTGGATTTGTTGTCAGTACCGTCCAGCTCGATCATGATCTTATCGATGTTCGCCTGGTCTTTGGCATCTTTACCGGTTACCGCAGCAGCGATAGGACCGTTAACAGCTGCAACCGCTTTGGTTACACCTTTGCCCAGGAAACGAGATTTGTCACCGTCACGCAGCTCCAGTGCTTCGCGAGAACCGGTTGAAGCACCTGATGGCGCAGCAGCCAGACCAACGAAACCGCCTTCCAGATGCACTTCTGCTTCTACAGTCGGGTTGCCACGGGAGTCGATGATTTCGCGACCGATGACTTTTACGATTTTGGACATTCGATTTTCCTCAGTACAAGTTAGTCAATCCTAAGACAAACAACGCGCGAAAAGTTCGCGCGCTGTTCGTTAAACTCTTACTTCGCTAACCGCTTCTGGTGCTCCTGCGCGGCTTTAACAAAGCCAGCGAACAGCGGATGACCATCACGCGGGGTCGACGTGAATTCCGGGTGGAACTGGCAGGCTACAAACCATGGATGATTCGGGATCTCAATGATCTCCACCAGTTGATCGTCGCCGGAACGGCCTGCAATGTGCAGACCCGCCGCTTCAATCTGCTTCAGCAGCAGATTGTTTACTTCGTAACGGTGGCGGTGACGCTCAGTAATGACGTCAGAGCCGTACAGCTGGCGCACTTTGCTTTCCGGCGTCAGCTGGCACTGCTGGCTTCCCAGACGCATGGTGCCGCCCAGATCGCTCTGCTCGGTACGCTGTTCAACGTTACCGTTTTCATCGCGCCATTCGGTGATTAACGCAACCACCGGGTACTTACAGTCTGGCACAAATTCAGTGGAGTTGGCGCCTTCCATCCCGGCCACGTTGCGCGCGAATTCCATCAGCGCAATCTGCATGCCAAGGCAAATGCCGAGGTACGGAATGTTGTTTTCACGCGCGTATTGCGCGGTCAGCAATTTCCCTTCCACCCCGCGGTAACCGAAGCCACCAGGAATCAGGATAGCATCAAGATCTTTCAGAATTTCGACGCCGCGCGTTTCCACATCCTGCGAATCGATCAGCTTGATGTTCACGGTGACGCGATTTTTCAGGCCGCCGTGCTTCAGCGCTTCAATCACGGATTTATAGGCATCCGGCAGTTCGACATATTTGCCGACCATACCGATGGTGACTTCGCCGCCCGGATTGGCTTCTTCGTAAATCACCTGCTCCCACTCGGCCAGATTGGCTTCCGGCGCGCTCAGGTTGAAACGCTTGCAGATGTAATCATCCAGACCCTGCGATTTCAGCAGGCCCGGGATCTTGTAGATCGAATCAACGTCTTTCAGCGAGATAACCGCTTTTTCCGGCACGTTACAGAACAGGGCGATCTTCGCGCGCTCGTTAGCGGGCACCGCGCGGTCTGAACGGCAAATCAGCACGTCAGGCTGAATACCAATCGACAGCAGCTCTTTAACCGAGTGCTGGGTTGGCTTGGTTTTCACTTCACCCGCCGCCGCCATGTAAGGCACCAGCGTCAGGTGCATATACATGGTGTGTTCACGGCCAACATCGACCGCCATCTGGCGAATCGCTTCCAGGAACGGCAGGGATTCGATATCGCCCACGGTTCCGCCGATTTCCACCAGCACGACGTCATGACCTTCGCCACCTTCAATGATGCGCTCTTTGATGGCGTTAGTGATGTGTGGGATGACCTGAATGGTCGCGCCCAGATAGTCGCCGCGACGCTCTTTGCGCAGCACTTCTGAGTAGATACGGCCGGTAGTAAAGTTGTTGCGGCGCGACATTTTGGTACGGATGAAGCGCTCGTAGTGACCTAAATCCAGATCGGTCTCGGCCCCGTCATCGGTGACGAACACTTCACCGTGCTGCGTAGGGCTCATGGTACCCGGATCGACGTTGATATACGGATCGAGTTTCATGATGGTCACATTCAGACCACGTGCTTCAAGGATGGCTGCGAGGGAGGCTGCGGCAATGCCTTTGCCCAGAGAGGAAACGACCCCGCCGGTCACAAAAATATAATTCGTTGTCATGCTGAACCTGAGAGTTTAGGTTTAAAGACGGTGGAATAACCAGGACGGGAAAACAGTATACCCGAAGTCGTCCGCAGCCACAATTGATGAATCACACCATCCTCCTCGCATTACAGCCTGTAACATAGCGGAGAGTGCCGGGTGAAATGTTGACGTACGTCACAAAGTTGCCGACTGGCTGAATCGAGTAAGCTCAGGCGGTGATTTTATGCGCAGCGCTGGAATAATCACCTGCGCTGCGCGGTGAGGCTGAAGAAGGTTATTCGCCGGCTTTAACCTGCTGCCAGGCGGCTTCCATCTGCGCCAGCGTAGCCTGTTCCATGCTCAGCCCCTGGGCCTGAATAATATTCTCTACCTGACGGAAGCGGCGCTCGAACTTGTCATTGGCCTTCTGCAACGCGGTTTCCGCTTTGCTGCCGAGATGGCGTGACAGATTGACGGTAGCGAACAGCAGATCGCCAATCTCCTCTTCCAGCTTGTCGCTGTCCACCACCGCCTGCTGGGCTTCATGCATCACTTCGTCGATCTCTTCATGCACTTTATCCAGCACCGGCCCGAGGCTGTCCCAGTCGAAGCCTACGCTGTGACAGCGCTTCTGGATTTTATAAGCGCGCATCAGCGCCGGCAGCGCTTTCGGGATATCGTCCAGCACCGAATGCTGAGACTTCTCCGCACGCTCACGCTGCTTGATCGCCTCCCAGTTTTTCAGCACTTCGGCCGTGGAATCGACCTGGACTTCGCCGAAGATGTGCGGATGGCGACGCTCCAGTTTGTCACTGATGGCGTTGCAGATGTCATCGAAGTTGAAACGCTGCTGCTCCTCGGCCATGCGGGCGTAAAACACCACCTGAAACAGCAGATCGCCCAGTTCGCCGCGCAGATCGTCAAAGTCTTCGCGCTGGATGGCGTCGATAACTTCATAGGTCTCTTCCAGCGTGTACGGCGCAATAGAGGCAAAGGTCTGCTGGCGATCCCACGGGCAGCCGCGCACCGGATCGCGCAGGGTTTGCATGATGGTGAGCAGGCGGTTTAAAGCAGTCATGAAAGTCCCCGGAACAACAAGATAAAAAGCCGCCATTAATGGCGACCCTGCAGGGTAATTACGCGGTTTTGCCCGGGTGCGCATTGCTGCGCACCGGTCTCAGCAGGGCTTAATGTAAGCGGCGCGCATCGATAATATCCGGCACCTGATTAAGGCGCGCCAGCACGCGACCCAGCACCTGCTGGTTATAAATCTCGATATCCATATCGATGGTGGCGAGCTGCTTTTTGGTGTCGCTGCGGCTGGACACGCCCAGCACGTTGACCTTTTCATTGGCCAGAATGGTGGTGATGTCGCGCAGCAGCCCGCTGCGATCGTTGGCCGTCACGCGTACCACCAGCGAATAACCGCTGGAGTAACTTTCGCCCCACACCGCATCGACAATCCGTTCCGGCGCATGCGAAATCAGTTCGCTGAGCTGATCGCAGTCGGCGCGGTGAATCGAAATGCCGCGCCCCTGGGTAATAAACCCGACAATATCGTCGCCCGGAATCGGCTGGCAGCAGCGCGCAATGTGGTGTAGCAGATTGCCGACACCCTCCACCACCACGCGGCCACTCTCTTTGCGCGCCGACGACGGCTGATGCGATTTCTGCGTCAGCTGACGCAGCGCCTCGCGATCTTCCTCTTCAGCGCTCGGCTTGTTGAGCTTCGCCTGCAGGAAGTTAACCATCTGGTTAAGACGGATATCCCCGCCGCCAATCATCGCCAGCAGCTCATCCTGTGAGCTGACGTTATAACGCGGCAGCAGCAGCTTCTCGGCTTCGCGCATGCTGATATCCAGCTGGCCCAGCTCGCTATCCAGAATCTGCCGGCCGGCCGCGATATTTTTGTCGCGATCCTGTTTACGGAACCACGCATGAATCTTCGAGCGCCCGCGGCTGGTGGTGATGTAGCCGAGGTTAGGGTTCAGCCAGTCGCGGCTCGGGTTCGGCTGCTTCTGGGTGATCACCTCAATCTGATCGCCCATCTGCAGCTGATAGGTAAAGGGCACGATACGGCCGCCAATTTTGGCACCGATGCAGCGATGACCAATATCACTGTGAATGTGGTAGGCAAAGTCGAGCGGCGTGGAACCGGCCGGCAAATCGACCACGTCGCCCTTTGGCGTAAACACGTAAACGCGGTCATCAAATACCTGGCTGCGCACCTCTTCCAGCATCTCGCCGGAATCCGCCATCTCTTCCTGCCAGGTAATCAGTTTACGCAGCCAGGCGATGCGCTCTTCGTGCCCTGCGGCACCGCGCGCGTTGCTGGCCGTCGGTCCTTCTTTGTACTTCCAGTGTGCCGCGACGCCCAGTTCAGCGTCCTCGTGCATCTGGCGGGTACGGATCTGAATCTCGACCGTTTTGCCCTGCGGTCCCAGCACCACGGTATGAATCGACTGATAGCCGTTTGGCTTGGGATTGGCGACGTAATCGTCGAACTCGCTAGGCAGATGACGATACAGCGTGTGGACGGTGCCGAGCGCGCCGTAGCAGTCCTGCAGGCGTTCAGCGACGATGCGCACTGCGCGCACGTCGAACAGCTCATCAAACGCCAGCGACTTCTTCTGCATTTTGCGCCAGATGCTGTAGATATGCTTGGGACGGCCGTAAACTTCTGCGCGCACGCCCTCTTTTTGCATCTCTTTACGCAGGTTATCGACGAAGTTATCAATGTATTGTTCACGATCGATGCGGCGTTCGTGCAGCAGTTTGGCGATGCGTTTGTATTCGTCAGGATGCAGGTAGCGGAAGCAGTAATCTTCCAGCTCCCATTTGAGCTGGCCGATCCCGAGACGGTTGGCCAGCGGCGCATAAATGTTGGTGCTCTCTTTCGCCGCCAGCACGCGCTCATCTTCTGGCGCATCTTTCATCTCGCGCAGATGGGCAATACGTTCTGCCAGCTTGATGACCACGCAGCGGAAATCTTCCACCATCGCCAGCAGCATGCGGCGCACGTTATCCACCTGCTCCGAGGCCATCGAGTCGTTGTGAATGGCTTTCAGCTGGCGGATGGCATCCATATCGCGCACGCCGTGCACCAGCGAGACGATGCTTTTGCCAAAGGCCTTTTCCAGATCCTCTTCGCTCACCACGCCCGCATTGGCCAGCGGGAACAGCAGCGCGGCGCGCAGACTGTCGATGTCCATACTGAGCATGGTGAGAATTTCCACCATCTCAATACCGCGCCACAGCAGCAGAGCCTGATCTGGATGGTCGTGCGTTTCGGCTTCACAGTAGCGCCACGCATCCGCCAGTTTCTGGCAGGATTGCGGATTATTAATATTTAAACTGGCGATCCACTGGTCAAGGGCAAACTCCCCTTCCGTATTTAAATGCGCACTTCTAACCGCAACCATATCCTCTCCTGCCATAACGACGAAAACGCCGCTTATGTTTTGCTAAACAGCACCATGGATTCGAGATGGCTGGTATGTGGGAACATATCCAGCATCGCGACCCTTTCCAAATGGTAGCCCGCCGACAGTAATGCCTGACTGTCGCGCGCAAGTGTTGTTGGGTTACAGGAAACATAGACCACGCGTTGCGGCGCAAGTTTAACGATATGCGACATCACGCCCGCGGCCCCGGCACGCGCCGGATCCAGTAACACCTTATTAAATCCCTGCGCCGCCCAGGGCTGGCGCGAGACATCTTCCTCTAAATTGTGCTGGAAGAAGCAGACATTTCTGAGATTGTTAAGCTGAGCATTATACTCTGCCTGGCGCACTAATGCTGCAACGCCCTCCACACCCACCGCATTTTGTACGAACTTTCCTAGCGGCAATGTGAAGTTGCCCATGCCGCAGAACAGATCGAGCACCCGATCGTCCGGCTGCAGATCCAGCCAGGCAATCGCCTGTGCCACCATCTGCTGATTCACGCCATCGTTGACCTGAATGAAATCCTGCGGGCTAAAGGTTAGCTGCAAATCAAACGAGCGATAGTAAGGCTGCTCCGCGCCGAGCGCCTGCAGCGCGTCACTGCCGTCCGCCAGCCAGATCATCAGCCGGTGCTCATGCGAAAAACGTTCCAGTTTTGTCCGGTCCGCAGCGGAGAGCGCATCAAGATGGCGCAGCACCATTAGCGGACCGTTATCCGCCAGCACCAGTTCCACATGCCCCAGCCGTTTCGCTGCGTGCAGGCTGCTGAGACAGTGGTGCAGCGGCTGCAGCAGCGCCTCAAGCTCGGGCACCAAAACGGGGCATTGCGTCACATCAATCAGATCGTTACTGCCCGCCAGACGGAAGCCCATCTGCAGGCGCTGCTGCTTCGACAGCCACTGCAAACCGAGACGCGCGCGCCGGCGATAGCCCCAGGGCGCAGCGCTGATGATCTCATCCACCTGCACCGGCAGCGCCGCTTCCTGACTCAGCATGCGGCCCAGCGCCCGCGCTTTGCTCTCCTGCTGCAGCGCCACGGACACGTGCTGCTGCTGGCAGCCGCCGCACACGCCGAAATGGATGCAGCGCGGTTGCTGGCGCTGCGGGCTCGGTTGTGTAATCTTTTTGGCTTTGCCGCGCGCAAACTGACGCTTATCTTCGGTCAGGATCACCTCGGCCTGTTCGCCGGGCAGCGCGCCGCTGACAAACAGCGTTTTACCGTTATGGCGCGCCACGCCCTGACCGAAGGGATCGAGCTCGTCAATGGTGACGCTGAGACGTTGCTTCGTCGTCACGCGCTGTTTTGCGGAGTAAAATTGCGCCATAGTATTGTGAATTCTCAGTTTTCATTAGGTGTGCAGCCGTACGTGGTTTTTGCACAGGGATAAAATGCCAGGAGTCGCCAGGCCACAATTATGACCAAATACAGCCTGCGGGCGCGAATGATGATTCTGATACTGGCGCCGACGCTGATGATTGGCCTGCTGCTCAGTACCTTCTTCGTGGTGCACCGCTACAACGAACTGCAGCACCAGGTGCGCGATGCCGGCGCTAACATTATCGAACCGCTGGCGGTGTCGAGCGAGTACGGCATGACGTGGCATAATCGTGATGCGATTCGCGAGCTGGTCAGCCTGCTGCATCGCCGTCATTCCGATATTGTCCGTGCCATTACGGTTTTCGACAACAACAATCACATCTACGTCAGCTCCAATAACAACCAGAACCTCGCGCTGCTGCAAAAAGCCGATATTTCCACGCTGGCGGATGGCGTGTCGGTGGAGCGGCACGGCAACCTGATGGTGCTGCGCACGCCAATCATCTCTGAACGCTATTCGGTGGACGAACTGCCGGGTGAGGACGCCAAGCCGGCAGGCAATCCGCTGGGTTATGTGGCGATTGAGCTGGATCTGCAGTCGGTGCGGCTGGAGCAGTACAAAGAGGTGTTTGTCGCCACTCTGCTGCTGCTGTTTTGCCTGTGCATCGCCATGCTGTTTGCCTATCGACTGATGCGCGACGTCACCGGCCCGATTCGCAACATGGTTACCACCGTGGACCGCATCCGGCGTGGCCAGCTCGACAGTCGCGTGGATGGCTATATGCTGGGCGAACTGAGCATCCTGAAAAACGGCATCAACGCCATGGCGATGTCACTCACCGCCTACCATGAAGAGATGCAGCAGAACATCGACCAGGCAACCTACGATCTGCGCGAAACGCTCGAGCAGCTGGAGATTCAGAACGTCGAGCTGGACCTGGCGAAAAAGCGCGCCCAGGAAGCGGCACGCATCAAGTCGGAGTTTCTCGCCAATATGTCGCACGAGCTGCGCACGCCGCTCAATGGCGTGATTGGCTTTACCCGCCAGATGCTGAAAACCGGGCTGAGCACCAACCAGCGTGATTACATGAGCACCATTGAGCGTTCGGCCAATAACCTGCTGAGCATCATTAACGACGTGCTCGATTTCTCCAAACTGGAAGCCGGTAAGCTGGTGCTGGAGTCGATCCCGTTCCCGCTGCGCGCCACGCTGGATGAAACGCTGGTGCTGCTGGCGCCGTCCGCGCATGAGAAAGGCCTCGAGATCACTGTGTGCCTGGAGAAACAGGTGCCGGATAATGTGATTGGCGATCCGCTGCGTCTGCAGCAAATTCTGATCAACCTGATTGGCAACGCCATCAAATTCACCGAGCGCGGCCACATTGATCTGCGCGTCGAGCTGCGTCATCTCAGCATCACACGGGCGGAACTGGAGATTCAGGTGCACGATACCGGCATCGGTATCTCTGAGCAGCAGCAGTCGCAGCTGTTCCAGGCATTTCGTCAGGCGGACGCCAGTATTTCGCGCCGTCACGGCGGTACCGGTCTTGGCCTGGTGATTACGCAGAAACTGGTACACGAAATGGGCGGTGAGATCGCCTTCCACAGCCGGCAGAATCAGGGCTCCACCTTCTGGGTACAGGTACATCTGGATCTCAATCCTAACGCACCGGCGATTCCACGCATGCTGGACGATCTGCACGCCACGCCGCTGGCTTATATCGAACCCCATCCGGCGGTGGCGAAAGCGGTTCAGGAGATGCTGAGCATTACGCCTCTGCAGGTGCAGCACTTTGCCAGCCTTGACGATCTGCCCGACGCCCATTTCCCGCTGCTGCTGATGGGGCTGCCGGTCAGCGATCCGCATCCGGCTACGCTGTCCGATGCGCTGATTGCCCGCCTGCGCGCACACGCCGACTCGGTGCTGCTGGCGCTGCCGAGCGAAATGATGCTGTTCGCCGATGATTTGCGCGCGCGCGGTATCGCCGGCTGCATTGCCAAACCGGTGTCGCTGACGCGATTGCTGCCGATGCTGCTCGATCTCAACATGCGTCATAGCGACGCCGCCCCGCGCGGCGTAAGACAGCCGCTGACGGTGATGGCGGTGGATGATAATCCGGCCAACCTGAAGCTGATCGGCGCATTGCTGGAGGAGCAGGTCCAGAACATCATTCTGTGCGACAACGCCAGTCAGGCGATTCACCAGGCGCGGCAGCAGCGGCTGGACGTGATTCTGATGGATATTCAGATGCCAGACATCGACGGCATCCGCGCCAGCGAGATCATCCGCAGCCTGCCACAGCACGCCAGCACGCCGATTGTCGCGGTCACGGCGCATGCGCTGGATGGCGAACGTGAGCAGTTGATCGCCGCCGGCATGAATGACTATCTCGCCAAGCCGATTGATGAGGACAAGCTGAAGCAGCTGCTGCAGCGCTATGCGCCGGGCAGCGTGGCGAGCGCGGTGCGACAACCGGCGATCGCGCCCTCACTCGACTGGGCGCTGGCGCTGCGCCAGGCGGCGAATAAAGCCGAGCTGGCGCGCGATCTGCTGCAGATGCTGCTGGATTTTCTGCCGGAAGTGGAGCAGCGCGTGGCGCAATGTATGGCGCAGAATGACGTCGATGGGCTGCGCGAGATTATTCACAAGCTGCACGGCAGCGCCAGCTACAGCGGCGTGCCGCGGCTGAAACAGCTGTGTCAGCAGCTGGAGAAGAGTCTGCATCAGGAGAGCGATATCGCAGCGCTTGAACCAGAGCTGCTGGAGCTGAGCGACGAGATGGCGAATGTAGCGCGCGAAGCGCGTCAGGTGCTGGGCGTGGTGTAGTGAGGGTTATGGGTTGTGTGCTGGGCCCTCACCCTAACCCTCTCCCGGCGGGAGAGGGAACCGTCCGGTGCGATCCAGAGGAACAGCGCGAAATCCAAATCCGTGCACCATCAGCCCCCTCTCCCGCCTGCGGGAGAGGGCTGGGGTGAGGGGAAAACCGCACCGCCTCCCCCTTACAACCCCTGCCCCACCTTGATCGTGGCAGCGACGTTCCTTGCCGTCAGGCGGACATTCTGCGCGGCATTGGCCAGCGCCTCTTCCAGCGAACAGATACCCGACAGCACGCTGTACACCGCGTCGATCCCGTGCTGATGCACCACACCGACATCCGCCGTCAGGCTGCCGGCAATACCGATCACCGGCTTATTGAACTGCTTCGCCACCTGCGCCACGCCAACCGGCACTTTGCCGTTGACTGACTGACTGTCGATGCGCCCTTCACCGGTAATCACCAGATCGGCATCCTGCACCTGCTGCGCCAGCCCCAGCGCTTCGGTAACAATCTCAATGCCGCGCCGCAGTTCCGCGTGGCAAAACGCATGCAGCGCCGCGCCCATGCCGCCGGCTGCACCACCGCCGGCGATGTGCAGCACATCAATATCCAGATCGCGCTGAATAATCGCGGCGTAATGGCCGAGCGCGGCATCCAGCTGCTGCACCAGCTGCGGCGTGGCCCCCTTCTGCGGGCCAAAAATCGCCGACGCCCCCTCTTCGCCAATCAGCGGATTGGTCACGTCGCACGCCACTTCAATGCGGCACTGCAGCAGGCGCGGATCCAGATCGGCGATCTCAATCTTCGCCAGCTGCGGCAGGGCCCCACCGCCATAGCCAATCCCGCTGCCGTCGCTGTCCAGCAGCCGGGCACCGAGCGCCTGCACCATGCCGGCACCGCCGTCGTTAGTGGCGCTGCCGCCGATGCCGATGATGATGTGATCGACGCCGCGATCCAGCGCGTTTTTGATCAGTTCACCGGTACCGTAGGAGGTGGTGATCAGCGGATCGCGCTGTGCCGCAGGCACCAGCTCCAGCCCGCTGGCCGCCGCCATCTCAATAAAGGCGGTACGCGCATCACCGGATAATCCGTAAAACGCGTCGACCGGCTCGCCGAGCGGCCCGGTCACCGTCAGTCTGACGATGTTGCCCTGGGTTGCCGCCACCATTGCTTCAACCGTGCCTTCTCCGCCGTCGGCGACCGGTATTTTGACATAGTCAGCGGCGGGGAAAATTTCGCGAAATCCCGCTTCTATCGCGGTAGCCACTTCCAGGGCGGACAAACTCTCTTTGTATGAATCCGGTGCGATGACAATTTTCATAGGCAATCCGAGCGCGGTAGGTGACGGAAATCCGTCTGGCTTAGGCAGTACAGCGTCCGGCATCCGCAGACACCGGACGCGGGCACTACCGGGTGATCTCAACTTTGGCTAATTTTTCATAATAGCAAGCCAGCGCGCTATGATCGGACGTACCCTGCCCGTCGACTTTTAGCGCCTGCATCATCTCCATCACCGCTGCGGTCAGCGGCAGATGTGCGCCAATGCCGTGTGAGGTATCAAGCGCATTGGCTAAGTCCTTGATATGCAAATCGATACGGAAGCCAGGCTTAAAGTTGCGATCCAGCACCATGGGCGCTTTGGCATCCAGCACGGTGCTGCCCGCCAGACCGCCGCGAATCGCCTGGTAAACCAGTTCCGGATTGACGCCGGCTTTGGTGGCCAGCGACAGCGCTTCTGACATCGCGGCAATGTTGAGCGCCACAATCACCTGGTTGGCCAGTTTAGTGACGTTGCCCGCGCCGATATCGCCGGTGTGCACCACCGAACCGGCCATCGCCTTAAGAACATCGTAGCACTGATCAAACAGCGCTTTATCGCCGCCGACCATCACCGACAGCGTGCCTTCAATCGCTTTTGGCTCACCGCCGCTCACCGGCGCATCCAGCATTCTGATGCCTTTTTCTGCCAGCGCATCATGCACTTCGCGGCTGGCCAGCGGCGCGATGGAGCTCATGTCGATCACCACCAGCCCCGGCTTCGCCCCTTCGATGATGCCGTTCTCGCCCAGACACACCTCTTTCACCTGCGGTGAGTTCGGCACCATGGTGATCACCACGTCAACCTGCGCGGCCAGCTCTTTCGGCGTTTTCGCCACGGTGGCACCCAGCTCCACCAGTTCGGCTTCGTTGCTGGCGTTGTGGTCGCGCACCACCAGGGTGTAACCGGCTTTCACCAGGTTTTTACTCATCGGTTTGCCCATGATGCCGAGGCCGATAAATCCAATTTTCATTGCCTTTCCCCTTCGTCAGTTACTGCTTAAATTTGTCGCACAGCGCCTGCGTGGCGTGGCGGAAAACACCGAGATCGCTGCCGACGGCAACAAAGCTGGCGCCCCATTCGAGATAACGGCGTGCGTCAGCCTCCACCGGCGCCAGAATCCCGCTCGGCTTACCGGCAGCTTTGGCGCGCTCAAGGATGTAACGGATCACTTTCAGCACTTCCGGATGCGCCGGCTGGCCGAGATAGCCCAGCGCCGCTGACAGATCGCCCGGGCCGACAAAGATGCCGTCTACGCCGTCCACCGCCGCGATGGCGTCAATGTTGTCCACCGCCTGCTGAGTTTCGATTTGCACCAGCACGGTGATGTTGTCATTGATGGTGGCGTTGTAGTCCGCCAGCGTGCCGTACATGTTGCTGCGATGCGAAACCGACACGCCGCGAATACCGGCTGGCGGATAGCGGGTCGATGCCACCGCGCGCGCCGCCTCTTCTGCGGTTTCCACGAAAGGAATCAGGAAGTTATAGAAGCCAATATCCAGCAGACGCTTGATGATGATCGGCTCATTGCACGGCGGTCGCACCACCGGCGCGCTCGGGCTGCCTTTGAGCGCCATCAGCTGCGGAATAAAGGTGGTGATGTCGTTCGGCGCGTGTTCGCCGTCCAGCACCAGCCAGTCAAAGCCCGCCAGCCCCAGCACTTCCGTGGTGAGAGGATTGGCAAGGGCGCACCAGCTGCCAATCAGGGTTTCCCCTGCCAGCAAACGACGACGAAAAGGGTTGGGCCAGGCATTGCTCATGATCTCTACTCCTGTTATTTAGCACCACCGCCCGCGGGCGCGCGGAATAAAATCAGCGCACCAGGCACGGACGCTTGTTATCAAATGTCCAGTTCGGCACGAGGAACTGCATCGCCTGCGCATCGTCGCGCGCGCCCAGTCCATGCTGCTGATACAGCGCATGGGCCTGCATCACCTGATCCATGTCCAGTTCGACGCCAAGGCCCGGCTTCTGCGGCACCTGCACCATGCCGCCCTTGATCTGCAACGGCTCTTTGGTCAGGCGCTGATTGCCCTCCTGCCAGATCCAGTGGGTGTCGATGGCGGTAATGGCGCCCGGTGCGGCGGCGGCCACATGGGTGAACATCGCCAGCGAAACATCGAAATGGTTGTTGGAGTGCGAACCCCAGGTCAGGCCGAAGTCATGACACATCTGCGCCACGCGCACCGAGCCCTGCATGGTCCAGAAGTGCGGATCGGCCAGCGGAATATCGACCGACTGCAGCGACAGCGTGTGGCCCATCTGGCGCCAGTCGGTGGCGATCATATTGGTGGCGGTAGGCAGACCGGTGGCGCGCCGGAACTCGGCCATCACTTCACGTCCGGAGTAACCCTGTTCAGCGCCGCACGGATCTTCTGCATAAGCCAGCACGCCTTTCAGCTGTTTACCGAGCAGGATGGCCTCATTCAGCGACCAGGCCCCGTTGGGATCAAGCGTCACGCGCGCCTGCGGGAAACGCTTCGCCAGTGCGGTTACCGCTTCGGCCTCTTCTCCGCCGCGCAGTACGCCGCCTTTTAGTTTGAAATCGTTAAAGCCATATTTTTCATAGGCGGCTTCTGCCAGGCGCACCACCGCGTCCGGCGTCAGGGCTTCCTCATGCCGCAGGCGATACCAGTCGCACGGATCATCGGTCTGGCTCTGATACGGCAGTGACGTTTTGCGGCGATCGCCGACGTAAAACAGGTAGCCGAGCATCTCGACGCGGTCACGCTGCTGTCCTTCGCCCAGCAGCGACGCCACGTTGACGCCCAGATGCTGGCCGAGCAGATCCAGCAGCGCCGCTTCGATGCCGGTCACCACGTGAATGGTGGTGCGCAGGTCAAAGGTCTGATTGCCACGCCCGCTGGCATCGCGATCGGCAAAGGTGGTGCGCACCAGGGTGAGGATATTTTTGTACTCGCCGACGGTTTTTCCGGTTACGAGCGCCGCCGCATCTTCCAGCGTCTGACGAATTTTCTCGCCGCCGGGGATCTCGCCCACGCCCGTGTGGCCGGCGTTATCTTTCACAATCACGATATTGCGGGTAAAAAACGGCGCGTGGGCACCGCTCAGATTCAGCAGCATGCTGTCGTAACCGGCCACCGGAATGACCTGCATTGCTGTAATTTTCGGGGTGTGACTCATTTCCTGCTCCTTATGCATGGCGGCGTCCAAAAGCCGGACGCTTGCGGTCGAACGACCATCCGGGAACCAGATATTGCATTGCCGTGGCGTCATTACGTGCGCCTGCCGGCAGCGATTGATACAGGGCGTTAGCCTCGCGCAGGCGATCCCAGTCCAGTTCAACGCCGAGGCCGGGTTTGTCCGGCACAGCAATTTTGCCGTTGCGGATCTGCAGCGGCTCTTTGGTCAGGCGCTGATCGCCCTCCTGCCAAATCCAGTGGGTATCGATGGCGGTCGGTTTACCCGGTGCCGCTGCGCCGACGTGGGTAAACATCGCCAGCGAAATGTCGAAGTGATTATTGGAGTGGCAGCCCCAGGTCAGCCCCCACTCATCACACAGCTGCGCCACGCGTACCGCGCCGCTCAGCGTCCAGAAGTGCGGGTCGGCCAGCGGAATATCGACCGCGTTGAGCATCACCGCGTGGTTCATCTCCCGCCAGTTGGTGGCGATCATATTGGTGGCGACCGGCAGACCGGTGGCGCGGCGAAACTCGGCCATGACTTCGCGCCCGGAATATCCCTGCTCGGCACCGCACGGATCTTCGGCATAGGTCAGCACCTCGTGCAGGCCTTTGCACAGCGCGATGGCTTCATCCAGATGCCAGGCGCCGTTGGGATCGACGGTGATGCGCGCGTTCGGGAAACGCTGCTTCAGTGCCACCGCCGAGGCAATCTCCTGCTCGCCCGGCAGCACGCCGCCTTTGAGTTTGAAATCTTTGAAGCCGTACCTGTCCTGCGCCGCTTCGGCTAAGCGCACCACCGCGTCCGGCGTCAGCGCCTCCTGGTGGCGCAGGTGATACCAGTCGTGACCGGCCGCGTCGCCGCTCTGATACGGCAAATCAGTTTTACGCCGATCGCCAATGTAAAACAGGTAGCCCAGCACCGTGACCTCATCGCGTTGCTGACCCGGCCCCAGCAGCTCGGCCACCGGCACGCCGAGGCACTGGCCGAGCAGGTCGAGCAGCGCCGCTTCCAGCGCCGCCACTGCATTGACCCGCAGCTCAAACGTCCAGGCACCGTTGCCGAAGGTATCGAAATCCGCCGACTGGTTGCCTTTATGCACCTGCTGCACCAGCCGGTTCATGCGCGCCACCTGCTGCCCTTTCACCTGCGGTATTGCCGCGACCAGCGTCTCATAGATGGTTTCACCGCCCGGCGCTTCGCCGACGCCGGTGTGGCCGGCGCTGTCGGTCAGCACCACGATATTGCGGGTGAAGCAGGCGCTGTGCGCGCCGCCGATGTTGAGCAGCATGCTGTCGTAACCCGCCACCGGAACCACCTGCATGTCGGTAATCACCGGGGAACTTTGCGTATTCATATTCGGTTCCTTATGACCGGGGTTTGAGTTCGACACGTTTGATATCGCCGGTTATCACCAGGAAGCTGAACGCCGCCACAAACGCATGGATGCCGACATAAATCAGCGCCCCTTCAAACGAACCGCTGGTGGCGATGATGTAACCAATGGCAATCGGCGTGACGATGCCAGAGAAGTTACCGAACATATTGAACAGGCCGCCGCTCAGGCCGCTGATCTCTTTAGGTGCGGTATCGGCCATCACCGCCCAGCCCAGCGCACCAATGCCTTTACCAAAGAACGCCAGCGCCATAAACAGCACCACCACCCATTCGGTTTCGGTGTAGTTACACATCACCATGCTGATGGAGAGCAGCATGCCGATGACGATTGGGGTTTTACGCGCGATGTTCAGCGAGCCGGTTTTACGCATCAGATAATCTGAAATCACGCCGCCCAGCACGCCGCCGAGGAAGCCGCAGATGGCGGGAATCGAGGCGATCATGCCGGCTTTAAGAATCGACATACCGCGCGCCTGCACCAGATACACCGGGAACCAGGTAATAAAGAAGTAGGTCAGGGCATTAACGCAGTACTGACCGAGATAGATCCCCCACATCATGCGGGTGGAGAGCAGTTGCTTAATTTGGAACCACTTCTCATCCCAGCTCACTTTACGCTCGGCTTTCTTCGCATCCATGTTGATCAGCGCACCGCCCTGCTCCATGTACTCCAGCTCGGCTTTGTTCACGCCAGGGTGATCGTTCGGGTCATGAATCACTTTCAGCCAGATAAAGCTGAGAATGATGCCCAGCCCGCCCATGAACCAGAACACGTGCGCCCAGCCCACCTCGGCCACCAGCCAGCCCATGATTGGTGCGAAAATCACCGTGGCGAAGTACTGGGCGGAGTTAAAGATGGCGACGGCGGTACCGCGCTCCTGCGCCGGGAACCAGGCAGCAACAATACGGCTGTTACCCGGGAAAGACGGCGCTTCCGCCAGTCCCACCATGAAGCGCAGCAGGAACAGCGACACCACAATGCCGAAGCCGCTAAAGATGTCGACAAAGCCCTGCAGCAGGGTAAACAGCGACCACAGGAAGATGCTCCAGAAATAGACGCGTTTGGAGCCGAAGCGGTCCAGCAGCCAGCCGCCAGGAATCTGACCAATAACGTACGCCCACGAGAAGGCGGAGAAGATGTAGCCGAGGCCGACGGAATCGAGACCGATCTCCTTCGACATCGCCGAACCGGCAATCGAAATGGTGGCCCGGTCACCGTAGTTGAACGAGGTGACGATAAATAACATCACCACAATCCAGTAACGGGCGTTGGTGCGCTTCTGCACCGCTGCCGCTGTCTGGCTGTAACTATTCATGATGCACTCCTGAAATATAGCGAACGCTACATTCACTCTGACTGCATACACATCGCGTTGGGTATCAGAATGATGTCGGGTTAAACACGGCGATTGTTGTTATGGCAAAACGATGATGCGTCGTGACGAATAACCAAACGTCGAAGAACGGCAATCAGTATAGGAACAGCATCGCCGCGAAACACTGGAGGAACGCCCGAGGATAATCATCAATCCGGCACGATTTTCTGGCATTTGCCCATAACGCTGCGGCGTGGCTCACGGAACCCGCTATCCAGCCGCCAGATTGCTGCAAAAGTGAACAGCAAGCGTACGCTTTGTGAGGCTCTTCACTTGCGTTTGGTAAAACGAACCAAACTGCGCGCCGATCGCGGCACAAAGCCAGTCAGTTGCACAATGCGCGGGTGAATACCCCTGCTTATACTGAGGCTGGCAAATAACGATGATGTGACGGACGTGATTTCAACCGCACCGCTATGACCGGTGCGACGAACCGGAAGGTGAGCAATGAACCGACCTCTGACAGACAAACCGCGCTACATTAAAGTGCACGACGCCGATAACGTGGCGATAGTGGTCAACGATCAGGGATTGCCCGCAGGCAGCCGCTTTGATGACGGTCTGCAACTGACTGAGCATGTGCCGCAGGGGCACAAAGTGGCGCTGAGCGATATCGCCCTGCATGGCGACATCGTGCGTTACGGTGAAGTGATTGGCACAGCGCTGCGCCCGATTGCGCGCGGCAGCTGGATTGAGGAGTCGCTGGTGGCGCTGCCCGCCGCCCCACCGCTGGCCAGCCTGCCGCTGGCAACCAACGTGCCGCCCCCCCTGCCGCCGCTGGACGGCTACACCTTTGAAGGCTATCGCAACGCCGACGGCAGCGTCGGCACGCGCAATCTGCTCGGCATCACCACCAGCGTGCACTGCGTGGCGGGCGTGGTGGATTACGTGGTGCAGCTGATTGAGCGCGATCTGCTGCCGCGCTACAGCAACGTCGATGGGGTGGTGGCGCTCAACCATTTATATGGCTGCGGCGTGGCGATCAACGCACCGGCGGCGGTGGTGCCGATTCGTACCATTCACAACCTTGCGCTGAATCCTAATTTTGGCGGCGAAGTGATGGTGGTGAGCCTCGGCTGCGAGAAATTACAGCCGGAGCGCCTGCTCACCGGTACACCGGACGTACAGGCCATTTCGCTGGATGAGCGCGATATCGTGCGCCTGCAGGATGAGCGTCACGTGGGCTTTGGCGCGATGGTCGATGAAATTCTGCAGGTGGCCGAGCGCCATCTGAAAAAACTCAACCAGCGTCAGCGCGAAACCTGCCCGGCGTCAGCGCTGGTGGTCGGCACCCAGTGCGGCGGCAGCGATGCGTTTTCCGGCGTGACGGCCAATCCGGCGGTTGGCTTTGCCTCGGATCTGCTGGTGCGCTGTGGTGCGACGGTGATGTTCTCGGAAGTGACCGAGGTACGCGATGCGATCCATCTGCTGACGCCGCGTGTGGTAAACGAAGCGGTGGGCAAACGGCTGCTGGAGGAGATGGCGTGGTACGACGATTATCTGAGCCAGGGGCAAACCGACCGCAGCGCGAATCCGTCGCCGGGCAATAAAAAAGGTGGCCTGGCCAATGTGGTAGAAAAAGCGCTGGGCTCAATTGCTAAATCCGGCCGCAGCCCGATTGTCGAAGTGCTGTCACCCGGACAGCGCCCGACGCAGCGCGGGTTGATTTACGCCGCCACGCCGGCCAGCGATTTTGTCTGTGGCACCCAGCAGATGGCTTCCGGCATTACGCTGCAGGTGTTCACCACCGGGCGCGGCACGCCTTACGGTCTGGCGGCAATTCCGGTGATCAAAATGGCGACGCGCAGCGCGCTGGCGAACCGCTGGCATGACCTGATGGACATCAATGCCGGCACCATCGCGACGGGTGAAGAGAGTATTGAACAGGTCGGCTGGCGGCTGTTTGAGCTGATTCTGGATATCGCCAGCGGACGTAAACAGACGTGGTCAGATCGCTGGGGAATCCGTAATCAGCTGGCGGTATTCAATCCGGCACCGGTGACGTGATGTGTGCACACCTGGCGGAAGAGGAAGCGGTTCGGGTGAACCGTTAAGGTTAATCCCTGCAGCCCCCGCGCGCACAGGCTGTTCCCTCTCCCGCCTGCGGGAGAGGGTTAGGGTGAGGGCCTGATTTACAACAACTTACCCCAGCTCTCCACCCACGGCGTGGTCACTGACTCGGGCTCCGGATTTTCCGTCGCATCTACCAGCAGCACCTCGCCAATACGCTGCGCCTGCTGCTCCTGCAGCGTGGCATCAAAAGTCTTTCCTGCTCCACAGAAATGGTCGTAACTGCTGTCGCCTAAAGCAATCACGCCATAGCGTAGCTCAGGCTGATAGCCCAGCTCATCGCGCACCTGCACATACAGCCGCGCGATATTGTCCGGAAAATCGCCCTGCCCGGTGGTCGAGGTAACAATTAACGCGACCTCATTGCTGTAAGCCTGCCAGTCGGCCAGTGACGGATCTTCAAACACCTTCACCTCATGCCCCTGCGCTTCCAGCACCGGCTGCGCCTCTTCGGCAACCAGCAGCGCGTTGCCGTACACCGTACCTGTAAAAATGCCAATCTTTGCCATTTTGCCGCTCCTTTATTCTGTCGGCTTATCCTGGACTGCCTCAGCGGCAAACTCAACCCTCGGCACCTCGGACAGTTGCTGCTGCCAGCCAAACGGGTGCAGCATCTGCTGCCAGACACGATCCAGCCCGGCGCGAATCACCAGCGGTTCGCCGGTCACCGGATGCGTTAGCGTCAGCGCACTGGCGTGCAGCATCAGTCGATCCATGCCAAAGTGGGCTGCGGCACCGCGGTTCTGCCGCAGATCGCCGTGCGAGCTGTCACCAATAATCGGATGACGCAGGTGCGCCATATGGCGTCGCAGCTGATGCTTGCGCCCGGTGTGCGGCGACAGCTCAACCAGCGTATAACGTGCGCTGGGGTACTTGCCGATAGCCACCGGCAGTTCCGCCTGCGCCAGCGCGCGATAATCGGTGACCGCCGGCTGCGGCGCGCGCGGTTCCGTGACAAACTTGTCCGCAATTTTATCCAGCTCTTCCACCAGCGGATAATCCAGCGTTGCGCTACCGTCCAGCCAGCCGCGCACCACTGCGTGATAGGTCTTCTGTATCTGATGCTGTTCAAACTGCTGCGCCAGCAGCCGCCCGATTTCGCTGGAGAGCCCCATCAGCAGCACGCCAGACGTGGGACGATCGAGGCGATGCGCGGTAAATACGTGCTGACCAATCTGATCGCGCACCGTCTGCATCACCACCACTTTCTCTTTGCGATCGAGCCAGCTGCGGTGCACCAGCCAGCCCGCCGGTTTATTCACCGCAACCAGCCATGCATCCTGATAAATGATCTCCAGCATCAGGCGTCCGGCGGCGCAAACAGCGCATCAAGCTGGCTGAGCGTCAGCAGCAGCGCTGCATGGCCCGGCGTGGTGGGCGGCAGGGCCATCTCATAATAAGGCGTAACGGCGAAGTTTTGCGGCAGCGCGGCGCCGGCGCCAAGCAGCGCCTGCATGCGCGGCAGCAGGACCCACTGCAGCCATTCGAGCGGCTGCAGGGTATCGAGACAGAAAGGTTGCGTGCTATTAAAGGCTTCCGCCGCCGGGGCGTGCGTCTGCCAGTGGCCGTGTTCGCGCATCACCGCTTCGACCTGCTGCAGCCGCTGAATAATCAGGTGCGTCGACATACGCTACCTCCGCGTCAAAAAGGGGCGGCAAGCATATCATTAGTGGGTGCGCGCGCAAAAACGGCATAAAAAAAGGGAGCACTGTGATTACAGTGCTCCCGGTTCGTTTGCAGCATTCCCGCCACCGCTGTGCTCCCTGCTCATCCATGACAACTGTTCCTGCGCTTTCCGTCGCCTGTCATCGTGACATTGGTCCTTAGCATCCTGGCCCGCCACATCCCGCGTGGCTCTCATTCTCCATCCTGGAGGTGTCCTTTACTCACTCCGGAGTGTCCTGCTTCATCCTGAAGCCTTCCCTGTGACGTAAACTCCGTTACGTTCCTGCCGCCTGGCTGACATTCTCCTGAACGTCTCTCAATCCGTGGCTTCCTGCCAGTGGTGACTATTCTGGCAGAAACCATCGCAATAACAAGTCAGTAAGCGCCGTTAAACGATTAAGCCATGTCTGTATTTTCGGATTGATGCCATAACTGCATGATTCACAATATTTTTACATTGCGGACTTCCGGAAGTCTGCGCAATGATCTGGCGATCTCGCACAACAGTTGTGAGAGATCTCTTACAAAGGCTGCGAGAAAAGTCTGCAACTCACGAACTAACCGGTTGTAAAGCATTAAGAAATGTCTGAATATCCACCGCCAGTTTCTGCCGTTTTTTCGTTCCCGGCTGCTCCACAATCACCTCACCGGTCAGATTACACACCGCGATAACATCCTGCTCCGAATCTGTAGTGGCGATAAACAACGTCGGGCTCTGTTTCAGACGGCGCTTCATCACCAGATGACCAATCAGGTTCTCCTGCAGGCGGGTAAAATCGTCCTCGCTCCACACCTGCAGCAGCGTCAGCGGCTGCTGTGCAAACTGCGCGTGCATGTCGCCGGCAAATTGCGTGGTGTAGAACGTGGTGAGGTCCGGCTGCAGCTGAATATCCAGCGCGCGCTCAACGGCTGCCAGCGAGGCTGGCAGGGTAAAGTCCTGCGGCTGCCACAGGACACGCTCATCCAGTTCACTGATGATGCAGGGCGACGGCACGCCGTACAGCTCTGCGCTGGCGGGAAAATGGCCGTGCTGCTGCTGCCAGTGCGCTACATAACGGGCGGTAAAATCGCGCAGGGCTTCTGCGGTTTGCTGCATCATTCATCTTCTCGCTGGTGATCGGTTACACTGACTCCCTTTGATGGATTTTAGTGGTAACCGTTATGTCTTCTGAAAACCGGGATACGGCGCTGAGCGGCCTGACTTTGGGTAAGCCCACCGCGTATGTTGATCGCTACGATAACACGCTGCTGCAGGCGGTGCCGCGCAGCCTGAATCGCGAGCCGCTCGGGCTTTATCCCGATAACCTGCCGTTCCACGGCGCAGATATCTGGACGCTGTATGAACTCTCCTGGCTAAACAGCAAAGGCGTACCGCAGGTCGCGGTCGGCGAAGTAGTGCTAAGCGCCGACAGCGTGAATCTGATCGAGTCCAAAAGCTTCAAACTCTATCTTAACAGCTTTAACCAGACGATTTTCGCCGACTGGGGCGCCGTGCGGCAAACGCTGGAGCGCGATCTCAGCGCCTGCGCTAACGGCCAGGTCAGCGTGGCGCTGTTTCGCCTGAGCGAAGTGGAAGGTCAGCCGATCGGGCACTTCGCTGGCGATGTCATCGACGAGCAGGATATCACCATCAGCGATTACGGCTTTAACGCTGATTACCTCGCCAGCGCAACGGGCAGCGAAGTGGTTGAAGAGACGCTGGTCAGCCATCTGCTGAAATCGAACTGTCTGATCACCAATCAGCCGGACTGGGGCTCGGTGATGATTCGCTATCAGGGCCCGCGTATCGATCGCGAAGCGCTGCTGCGCTATCTGATTTCGTTCCGCCAGCACAATGAGTTTCACGAGCAGTGCGTCGAGCGTATTTTTAACGATATTCAGCGCTTTTGTCAGCCAGCAGCATTAACCGTCTACGCGCGCTACACGCGGCGCGGCGGGCTGGATATCAATCCGTGGCGCAGCAATGTCCCCTTCACGCCGGGCTACTCCCGCCTGGTGCGCCAGTAGCAGATTGCGAGATGTCTCGCAGGCCGCCGCACGGATGCGCGGTTCCACTTGAGCATTCGCGGCCGACAACGGTACTCTGGTACAGGCGCGAGGGCGACAGCGTGCTTACCGAAGGATTTTCGTCACTGCGCTCAACGGGTTAAGCGCAGCGTCATCAGTCACGCATTTGCGTGTAAAGGAGTTCTCTTGATTACACATATCAGCCCGCTTGGCTCAATGGATCTGCTCTCCCAGCTGGAAGTCGACATGCTGAAGCGTACTGCCAGCAGCGATCTCTACCAGCTGTTTCGCAACTGTTCGCTGGCGGTACTCAACTCCGGCAGCCAGACCGACAGTAGCCACGAACTGCTTTCCCGCTTCGAAAACTTTGACATCAACGTGCTGCGCCGCGAGCGCGGCGTGAAACTGGAGCTGATCAACCCGCCGGAAGAGGCGTTTGTTGACGGCCGGATTATCCGTTCGCTGCAGGCGAACCTGTTTGCCGTACTGCGCGACATTCTGTTTGTTAACGGTCAGCTCTCGGCGGCGGATCGTTTACAAAATCAGGACGTCACCGACTCCGCGCACATCACCAACCAGGTGTTCTCCATTCTGCGCAATGCGCGCGCGCTGCACGTGGGCGAATATCCCAACACTGTGGTGTGCTGGGGCGGTCACTCCATCAACGCGGTCGAATATCAATATTGCCGCAATGTCGGGACCCAGATGGGCCTGCGCGAACTGAACATCTGTACCGGCTGTGGTCCGGGCGTGATGGAAGCGCCGATGAAAGGGGCAGCGGTAGGCCATGCACAGCAGCGCTATCACGACAGCCGGTTTATCGGCCTGACCGAACCGTCGATCATCGCTGCGGAGCCACCTAACCCGCTGGTGAATGAACTGATCATCATGCCGGATATCGAAAAGCGTCTGGAAGCCTTTGTGCGCATCGCGCACGGCATCGTGATCTTCCCGGGCGGCGTGGGCACGGCAGAAGAGCTGTTGTATCTGCTGGGCATTCTGATGAATCCGCAGAACAGCGATCAGGTCCTGCCGCTGATCCTCACCGGGCCAAAAGAGAGCGCCGATTACTTCCGCGTGCTGGATGATTTCATCGTTAATACGCTGGGTGAAGCCGCGCGCCGGCATTACAAAATCATCATTGATGATGCTGCGGAAGTGGCGCGTGTGATGAAGAAAGCCATGCCGCAGGTGAAAGAGTACCGCCGCGAAACCGGCGATGCCTACAGCTTCAACTGGTCGATTCGCATTGCGCCGGATCTGCAGGTACCGTTCCTGCCGACCCACGAAAATATGGCCAACCTCAAGCTGTTCCCGAATCAGCCAGCAGAAAAACTGGCGGCGGATCTGCGGCGTGCCTTCTCGGGCATCGTGGCCGGTAACGTCAAAGAGATGGGGATCCGCGAAATCCGGGAAAAAGGTCCGTATCAGCTGCAAGGCGATGCCGATCTGATGCACCGTATGGACGAACTGCTGCAGGGCTTCGTCGCGCAGCAGCGCATGAAGCTGCCCGGCAGCGCTTACATCCCCTGCTACGAAATCATCAAATAACCCATCAGGAAGGCAGCTTGCGGGCTGCCGGTATCACTATGTCGCTTCATCTGCTTATTATCGACGCGCTCAATCTGATCCGCCGCCTGCACGCGGTGCAGGGTTCGCCCTGTCGCGAGGCCTGCGTGGCGGCGCTGCATCAGCTGCTGGGTCACACGCGGCCAACGCACGTGGTGGCGGTGTTTGACAGCCATGACCGACAGCCTGGCTGGCGTCATCAGTTATTGCCGGATTACAAAGCGGGTCGCCCGCCGATGCCGGACGATTTACAGCAGGAGATGGCCTCGCTGCAGGCGGCCTTTGAGGCCAGCGGTGTCAGTTGCTGGGTTGCCGAACAGGATGAAGCGGACGATCTGGCCGCGACGCTGGCAGTGAAGATGGCCGAAGCCGGTCATCAGGCCACCATCGTTTCCACCGATAAAGGTTACTGTCAGCTGCTGGCGCCGAGCATCCGCATCCGCGATTATTTTCAGAAGCGCTGGCTGGACGTGCCGTTTATCGAACAGGAGTTCGGCGTCGCGCCGGCCCAGCTGGCGGATTACTGGGGCTTATGCGGTATCAGCAGCAGCAAAATTCCAGGCGTGCCCGGCATCGGGCCGAAAAGCGCACGGGAACTGCTGCTGCAGTTTGGTTCGCTCGAGGCGCTGTATCAGCAGCTGGATCAGCTACCTGAGAAGTGGCAGAAGAAGTTACGCGATCACCGCGCGATCGCGGAGGTGTGCCGACAGGTGTCAACCCTGAAGCGGGATTTGGTGTTGCAGGGGAATTTAAATACGCTGCGGTATCAGGGTCCGGCGCGTCATTGAGGTCGCCATGAATGGCGCCCCTTATATCCCGATCATTCTCCTCCGGGTATGATGATCCCCGACTG
>NZ_JASEWO010000051.1:0-25767 GCF_030024295.1 Pantoea sp. Pa-EAmG | reverse complement strand
AATGTTCTGGGCGGTGCGCTAAATACGCTGTTCCTCACAGGCTTGTCAAGGTGCGTTCATGAATAATTGCCAACCTTGACTGCTTCTGCTATTTATAGCGGCCTGTTTTTTTCCCTGATGGGAATCGATATGCCCCGCATGCGTCGGGTTGCAGGCAAAGGCTTTCGCAATCTGAAACAGAACGGGTAGTGCGTGTTATCCAGGAGAAACAACATGCAAGAAGGGCAAAACCGTAAAACATCGTCCCTGAGTATCCTCGCCATCGCTGGGGTGGAGCCGTATCAGGAGAAACCGGGCGAAGAGTATATGAATGACGCCCAGCTGAGCCATTTCCGCAAGATTCTGGAAGCCTGGCGCAACCAACTCAGGGATGAAGTAGACCGTACTGTGTCGCATATGCAGGACGAAGCTGCCAACTTCCCGGATCCGGTTGACCGTGCCGCCCAGGAAGAGGAGTTCAGCCTGGAGCTGCGTAACCGCGATCGTGAGCGCAAACTCATTAAAAAGATTGAGAAAACGCTCAAGAAAGTGGAAGACGACGACTTTGGCTACTGCGAATCCTGTGGAGTCGAAATTGGTATCCGCCGTCTCGAAGCGCGTCCGACCGCCGATCTCTGCATTGACTGCAAAACGCTGGCAGAAATCCGCGAGAAGCAGATGGCAGGCTAATGGCCGTTAACAGACTGTCGCCGCACAGCCGGGAAAACCACTGTTTTCCCGCCGTGCGGTGTACCACAGCATGATGTCCGCCACGCTTCCCTGCATCGGGCGTTTCGCCCCCTCTCCTTCCGGTGATCTTCATTTCGGTTCGCTGATAGCCGCATTAGGCAGCTACCTGAGCGCGCGCGCGCAGCAGGGCCGCTGGCTGGTGCGCATTGAAGATATTGATCCGCCGCGTGAAGTCGCCGGTGCCGCAACGCGCATCCTGCATCAGCTGACGCATTATGGGCTGCACTGGGACGGCGACGTGCTGTGGCAGTCGCAGCGCCACGAGGCCTATCGCGCGGCGCTGAGCTGGCTGCGCGAACACCGTCAAAGCTACTTTTGTACCTGCCCGCGCAGCCGCATTCAGCAGCTGGGCGGCTTTTACGACGGTCACTGCCGCGATTTACATTTGCCGCCGGACGGCGCCGCGCTGCGGCTGCGTCAGCATGCGCCGGTGTACGGTTTTGACGATCGCCTGCGCGGCCATCTGCAGGCGGAGCCGCGTCTGGCGCAGGAAGACTTTATTATTCACCGTCGTGACGGACTGTTCGCCTATAACCTTGCGGTGGTGGTCGATGACCATTTTCAGGGCGTGACGGAGATTGTGCGCGGTGCGGATTTGATTGAGCCAACGGTGCGCCAGATTGCGCTGTATCAGCAGTTTGGCTGGCCGGTGCCAGCTTATCTGCATCTGCCGCTGGCAATTAACCCGGACGGTAATAAATTGTCGAAGCAGAACCACGCGCCAGCCTTACCGGACGGCGATCCGCGACCGGTGCTGGTGCAGGCGCTGAGCTTTCTGGGGCAGTCGGTTTTGCCAGGCTGGCAGGACCATGGGCTGGAGGCGTTGCTGGACCATGCGGTTACACACTGGGATAGCGCATCGATTCCGCGGCATGATGCGCAACAACCGGATGAGGCGACAACGCCATTCCTAAATGGTTCGCAACAGGCTATGATTAGCCGCTGATTTTATTCACACCCATTTTCTCACTGTCGAGGTGTCCCATTTTTACCCGAGTCGCTAATTTTTGCCGGAGAGTCCTCAAGCGTGATGAGGAGGCCCCTGAAGAGGTGGAAACCGTAAGTCTGATGACCGTTATCCCCCGGGAAAGCCACAATATCTCACGCAAAGATATCAGCGAAAACGCTCTCAAAGTGCTGTATCGCCTGAATAAAGCCGGATACGAGGCTTATCTGGTTGGCGGCGGCGTGCGCGATTTGCTGCTGGGTAAAAAGCCGAAGGACTTTGACGTGACCACCAACGCCACGCCGGAGCAGATGCGTAAGCTATTCCGCAACTGCCGCCTGGTCGGGCGTCGCTTCCGTCTGGCGCATGTGATGTTCGGTCCGGAAGTGATCGAAGTCGCCACGTTCCGCGGCCATCACCAGGAAGAGAGCGTCGACGATCGCAACGGTTCGCAGCGCGGTCAGAACGGCATGCTGCTGCGCGACAATATTTTTGGCAACATTGAAGATGATGCGCAGCGCCGCGATTTAACCATCAACAGCCTCTATTACAGCGTGGCTGATTTCACCGTACGCGATTACGTCGGTGGCCTGCAGGATCTGCAGGAAGGCACCATCCGCATGATTGGCGATCCGGAAACGCGCTACCGCGAAGATCCGGTGCGTATGCTGCGCGTGGTGCGCTTCGCCGCCAAGCTGGACATGAGCATTGCGGCGGAAACCGCCGAGCCGATTCCCCGCCTTGCCACGCTGCTGAATGACATTCCGCCGGCGCGCCTTTTTGAGGAGTCGCTGAAGCTGCTGCAGGCCGGTTACGGTTATCGCACCTATCTGATGATGCGCGAATACCAGTTGTTCCAGCCGCTGTTCCCGACGCTGGCGCGCAACTTCACCGAACAGGGCGACAGCCCGATGGAACGCATGCTGGCGCAGGTGCTGAAAAACACCGATACCCGTCTGCACAACGATATGCGCGTGAATCCGGCGTTCCTGTTTGCGGCGATGTTCTGGTATCCGCAGCTGGAGTCAGCGGAGCAGATTGCGCAGGAGAGCGGCCTGACCTATTTCGATGCGTTTGCGCTGTCCATGAACGAAACGCTGGATGAAGCCTGCCGTGCGCTGGCGATTCCGAAACGTATCACCACGCTGATTCGCGATATCTGGCAGTTGCAGCTGCGCATGTCCCGCCGTCACGGTAAGCGCGCATGGAAGCTGATGGAGCATCCTAAATTCCGCGCCGCCTACGACCTGCTGGCGCTGCGTGCGGAAGTCGAGAACAACGCCGAGCTGCTGCGCCTCAGCCAGTGGTGGGGCGAGTTCCAGTCGGCGGTGCCGACACAGCAGAAGACCATGCTCAATACTTTGGGTGACGATCCGGCCCCGCGCCGTAAACCACGCCGTCCACGCCGTCGTCCTGCTGGCCCGCGCCGCGACAGCAACCACAGCGCGTCATGACGCGGGTCTATCTCGCCTTAGGCAGTAATCTCGCCGATCCGCTGCATCAGGTTGATGCAGCGCTGGCCGCGCTGGATGCCATTCCCGATACCCACCGCGTAGCCACCTCCGCGTTTTATCGCACGCCACCGTACGGCCCGCCGGATCAGCCGGATTACCTCAACGCCGTGGTGGCACTGGAGACCACACTGGCCGCGGAAACGCTGCTCGATCACACCCAGCGCATTGAGCTGGAGCATGGCCGGGTGCGCAAAGCCGAACGCTGGGGACCGCGCACGCTGGACCTCGATATCATGCTGTTCGGCAATGCAGTGATCCACACGCCGCGCCTGACGGTGCCGCACTACGATATGCACAACCGCGCCTTCATGCTGGTGCCGCTGCTGGAAATCGCGCCAGCGCTGCGCCTGCCGAACGGCCAGCCGCTGGCCGGCATTCTGGCGACGCTGGACCGCAGCAGCATTCGCTTGTGGTCCGCCTGACGCGGCAGAATCGCACGCCCGTCGTATCGCCTTTGCAATCAATCCAGTACACTGCGCGCATCAGAAAATGCTGGAGATTGCGATGAAACCCACCACCCTCTCTCACTTACGCCAGCTGAAAGCCAGCGGCCGCAAGTTCGCCACGCTGACCGCCTACGATTTCAGCTTCGCGCGCCTGTTTGCCGACCAGGGCATTCCGCTGCTGCTGATTGGCGATTCGCTCGGCATGACCGTGCAGGGCCATGATTCCACGCTGCCGGTGACAGTCGACGATATTGCTTATCACACCGCCGCTGTGCGGCGCGGTGCGCCTGACGCGCTGGTGATGGCCGACCTGCCGTTTATGAGTTACGCCACGCCGCAGCAAACCTTTGACAGTGCCGCGCAGCTGATGCGCGCCGGTGCCAACCTGGTAAAACTGGAAGGCGGCGCCTGGCTGGCAGAGACCGTGCGCATGCTGACCGAGCGCGCCGTGCCGGTGTGTGGTCATCTGGGATTGACGCCGCAGTCAGTTAATATCTTCGGTGGCTACAAGGTGCAGGGGCGCGATGAAGCGGCAGCCGAGCGCCTGCTGGCGGATGCGCTGGCGCTGGAAGCGGCCGGTATGCAGCTGCTGGTGCTGGAGTGCGTGCCGGTCGCGCTGGCTGAGCGCGTCACAAAAGCGTTGTCGGTACCGGTGATCGGCATCGGTGCCGGTAACGTCACCGACGGCCAGATTCTGGTGATGCACGACGCGTTTGGTATTACCGGCGGCCACATTCCAAAATTTGCCAAAAATTTCCTTGCGGAAACCGGCGACATTCGTGCGGCAATTCGCCAGTATATGGCCGACGTTGAGGCAGGCACCTACCCTGCTGCCGAACACAGTTTCCAGTAAATCAGGAGATTTGCAGTGCTGATCATTGAAACGCTGCCGCTGCTGCGCCGTGAGATTCGACGCTGGCGCCAGGCAGGTAAACGCATCGCGCTGGTGCCCACTATGGGTAACCTGCATGAGGGGCATCTGACGCTGGTGGATGAAGCACGCCAGCGCGCAGATATCGTGGTGGTATCGATCTTCGTTAACCCGATGCAGTTTGATCGCGCCGACGACCTGGCGCGCTATCCGCGCACGCTGCAGGACGATTGTGAAAAACTCAATCGCCACAGCGTCGACCTGGTGTTTGCCCCGGCGCCGGCCGATGTCTATCCGCAGGGTCTCGACAGCCAGACGTTTGTTGAAGTCCCGGGCCTCTCCTCGCTGCTGGAGGGCGCCAGCCGTCCCGGTCATTTCCGCGGCGTGGCCACCATCGTCAGCAAGCTGTTTAATCTGGTGCAGCCGGATATCGCCTGTTTTGGCGAGAAGGATTTTCAGCAGCTGGCGATCATCCGCAAGATGGTGGCGGACATGGGCTTTGACATTGACATCGTTGGCGTGCCGACGGTGCGCGCCAAAGACGGTCTCGCGCTCAGCTCACGTAACGGCTATCTTACTGCCGATGAACGCAAGCTGGCGCCGGTGCTCAGCCAGGTGATGAACAGCATGGCGCAGCGCCTCAGCAACGGCGAGCGGCACGTGGATGAGATTATTGAGCACGCCGAACAGACGCTGCGCGATCAGGGCCTGCGCCCCGACGGCCTGGCCATCTGCGATGCCGATACGCTGCAGCCGCTGACGGTCGACAGCCAGCGCGCAGTGATTCTGATGGCCGCCTGGCTCGGTAATGCGCGTTTGATTGATAATCAGCAAGTGGATCTGACGGTTTAACGCCGTCGTTTATGGGCAGCATGTACCCGCTACACACTGCGCGGTAGAAACCGGCCGCGCACGGGTATAACAAAGGTATCACGCTATGATTCGTACCGTATTACAAGGCAAACTGCACCGCGTAAAAGTGACGCAGGCGGATTTGCATTATGAAGGCTCCTGCGCCATCGATCAGGATTTTCTTGATGCCTCCGGCATTCTGCAATACGAAGCCATCGACATCTATAACGTCACCAACGGCCAGCGCTTCTCTACCTATGCCATTGCCGCCGAGCGTGGCTCGAAAATCATTTCGGTCAACGGTGCGGCCGCGCGCTGCGCCTGTCAGGGCGATCTGCTGATCATCTGTTCTTATGTGCAGGTGGAAGATGAAGTGGCGCGCAGCTGGCAGCCCAAAGTGGCCTACTTCGACGGCGATAACGAGATGAAACGTATCGCTAAAGCGCTGCCGGTACAGGTCGCCTGATCATCCCGCGCGCTGTACTGACAGCGCGCCTTTCCCTTATACGCCCGCCAGCTGCGGCTGCCCTTTGCGCTTCAGCGTAAACAACCAGTCAAACCATCCTTTTGCCCGCAGTACGCACAGCGCCGTTGGCAACGCCAGCGCGACGCTGAACGCCAGCACAAAATGCAGGTCAGCCAGCCACGCAGAGTGGCCGTCGTGGCGCAGCAATTTACTGCACACCTGAATCGCCAGATAGTGCGACAGATAAAACACAATCGAATGGCGGCCAACGTAGTTAATCGCCCGCAGATTGATACGGCAGGCCAGCGCAACGAACAGCGGGATTGAGGGCAGCGCCAGCGGCAGCAGCCACGGCGAATGCTGACGCAGCCCGCCCCACAGGCTGAACGCCGCGAGCAGCATAAAGGCGATCAGCGACAGCAGCAGCGGCGTACGACGCTGCGCGAACGCGGCAATATCAATATCCTGGCGCACCAGCCAGTCGGCGCTGTAGAAGAAGGCAAACAGCACCAGCGACTTGTTCAGATGCAGGTTGTCGAAACTGGCAAACAGCGAGTCAGGCGGCACCGGCGGCAGCAGCACCGCACCGGCAACGCACAGTGTCAGCACCAGCGCCGCAGGCAGGCGGCGCGCCGGGATAATCAGCACAAAGAACAGAAACAGCGAGTGCAGAAACCAGGTGATATCGCCGCCGCTCAGATGGCCGAGCGCGATGGCCAGCGGCGACTGTGGGTGATTGGCCATCGCGCTGAAGGTCCACTTCAGCCCGCCGTAGATCAGCGCCCAGACGGCAAACGGATAGAGAATGCTGCTGACTTTGTTTCGCAGATAGCGCGCCTGCCCGTGGCGTAAACCGCTGGCGACGAACAGTCCGGAGACAAAGCACATCAGCCCCATACGCACCGGCGCCAGCAGCTGATTCACCAGCTCGTTAAAGGCAGTGAAGTGCCCGGCCTGCTGGTTCACTGCAATCATGCAGTGCAAAAAAATCACCGCCAGAATGCTCATGCCGCGTAAATTATCAATCCATGATACCCGATTCACTGTTTGCTTCCCCGCTGCTTTTTTGGTCAGCGGCCACTATGGGGAAAGCCACGGGCTGAAAGCACAAGACGCGTCTGGAACTGCAAAGAGTGGGTAAAAAAAAGCCGCCGCCGGACGACGCCGGCAGCGGCTTCTTATTCGGAGCTGCGCCTCAGGTGCGCAAGCCGCGTCCGCGCTGAATCAGCGCATACACCAGCACGTAAAACACCACGATAAACGCCACCAGCACTGACAGCGTCAACACCAGCGGAACATCGTTGATGCCAAGGAAGCCATAGCGGAACCCGCTGATCATGTACACCACCGGATTGAGCTTCGACACCGCCTGCCAGAACGGCGGCAGCAGCGCCAGCGAGTAGAATACGCCACCGAGGTAAGTTAACGGCGTCAGCACGAAGGTCGGGATCAGGCTGATATCGTCAAAGGTGCGCGCAAACACCGCATTCAGCAGGCCCGCCAGCGAGAACAGAATCGCCGTCAGCAGCAGCGTGATCGCCACCATCGGCCACGAGAATACGTGGAACGGCACGAAAAACAGCGACACCGCCGTCACCAGCACGCCCACGCACACGCCGCGCGCTACGCCGCCGCCGACATAACCGGCGATAATGATGTGGGTCGGCACCGGCGCCACCAGCAGCTCTTCAATGTTGCGCTGGAACTTGGCGCTGAAGAATGACGAGGCGACGTTGGCGTAAGCGTTGGTGATCACCGCCATCATAATCAGGCCCGGCACGATAAACTGCATATAGCTGAAGCCGTGCATATCGCCGATGCGTGAGCCGATCAGATTGCCAAAGATAATGAAGTACAGCGTCATGGTGATCACCGGCGGCACCAGCGTCTGAATCCAGATGCGGGCAAAACGGTTGATCTCTTTGCTCCAGATACTCTTGAGCGCCACCCAGTACAGATGCGTCATGCGGTTACTCCTGTTTTTCCCTGCGTCAGGCTGACGAACAGCTCTTCCAGACGATTCGCTTTATTGCGCATGCTGAGCACCTGCACGCCCTGCGCGCTCAGCTGGCTGAATACGCTATTCAGCCCCTGTTCACGCATCACTTCCACTTCCAGCGTTGAGGTATCAACCAGACGATACTGGAAGCCCTCCAGCTGCGGCAGCGGGCTGCGCGGCGCCAGGTCGAGGATAAAGGTTTCCGACTGCAGCTTGGACAGCAGCCCTTTCATTGAGGTGTTCTCTACCAGCTCGCCGCTCTGGATGATGCCGATGTTACGGCACAGCATTTCCGCCTCTTCCAGATAGTGGGTGGTCAGGATGATGGTGGTGCCTTTGGCGTTCAGCTCTTTCAGGAACACCCACATCGAGCGGCGCAGTTCGATATCCACGCCAGCCGTCGGCTCATCAAGAATCAGCAGTTTCGGTTCATGCATCAGCGCCCGGGCAATCATCAGCCGGCGCTTCATGCCGCCGGACAACATGCGCGCCCGTTCGTTACGCTTGCCCCACAGGTCGAGCTGATTGAGGTATTTTTCCGCGCGCTTGTTCGCTTCGGCACGTTCCACGCCGTAATAACCGGCCTGATTAACCACAATCTGCATTACGGTTTCAAACGGGTTAAAGTTGAATTCCTGTGGCACCAGCCCAAGCTGCCGCTTGGCGTTGACCACATCTTTCTGCAGGTCGTAGCCAAACACGCGCACGCTGCCGCTGGATTTGTTCACCAGCGAGCTGATAATGCCAATGGTGGTGGACTTACCGGCACCGTTAGGGCCCAGTAAGGCATAAAAATCGCCTGCTTCCACGTTGAGATCGAGGCCTTTCAGCGCCTGTACGCCGCCGGGATAGGTCTTGGTCAGCCCGGAAAGTTCCAGTGCATAAGTCATTGCGAGTCCGTACCCTGTTGTAGTGACATCATAGCCATATGAAATGATAGTGCGCTCGCGTCGAGCGTGCGGGGTTATTCAGCGATAACGGTTGTGAAATCAAAGGAATTGCGCAGAGTGATAACCCACCACACTCTACCACTCTGCGTGCCGCAGGAAAACGCGTGCCGAGCCCGTAAGTCATTGAGTTACGGGCTGCGCATCTTATCGCAGGCGGAGAGAATCAGCCTTGGAAGATTGTGCGGTTATTCGTCCAGCAGCGTAACTTTGCCGATATACGGCAAATGACGGTAGCGCTGTGCGTAATCAATACCGAAGCCGACCACGAACTCATCCGGAATGGTAAAGCCGACAAACTCGACCGGCACCTCAACTTCACGACGCTCCGGCTTATCCAGCAGCGTGCAGATCGCCAGCGATTTTGGCTCACGCAGCTGCAGAATTTCACGCACTTTGCTCAGGGTGTTACCGGAGTCGATGATGTCCTCGACGATCAGCACGTCTTTGCCGCGAATGTCTTCATCGAGATCTTTGAGGATTTTCACGTCGCGCGTGGAGGACATGCCGCTGCCGTAGCTGGAGGCGGTCATGAAGTCGACTTCGTGCGCGACATCAATGGCGCGGCACAGGTCAGCCATAAACATGAAGGAGCCGCGCAGCAGGCCGACCAGCACCATTTCGCTGCCGCTGTTGCGGTAGTGCTCGCTGATCTGCTTGCCCAGTTCGGCAATACGGGTTGCGATCTCCTGCTCAGAGATCATCACGTCGACGGTGTGTTTCATTGCATTCGCCTAAGAAGGTTTTCAGAAAGCCGCGCATTCTATCATAGTCGACGCACAGGCTAACGCCGCGCACAGAACGCAAACGTTATCGTGGCGAAATTTATTGCGCTGGCGTTAACTGTAAGCATCCTGCCCGCTCTCTCTGGAGATCCCTATGGCCGCTTCATCAGGTAAAAAAACGCAGATCGGCACGCGTGAACTGCATCCGGAAACGCAGATGCTCAACTACGGTTACGATCCGCGCCTGTCAGAAGGTGCGGTGAAGCCGCCGGTGTTTCTGACGTCAACCTTTGTGTTTAACAGCGCCGAAGAGGGCAAAGAATTTTTCGATTTCGTTGCCGGCCGCCAGCAACCGCCGGCGGGCAAAAGCGGCGGGCTGGTCTATTCCCGCTTCAACCATCCTAACAGCGAGATCGTCGAAGATCGGCTGGCCATTTATGAAGGTGCCGAAAGCGCCGCGCTGTTCTCTTCCGGCATGTCGGCGATTGCCACCACGCTGCTGACCTTTGCCCGTCCCGGCGAAGTGATCCTGCACTCGCAGCCGCTGTACGGCGGCACCGAAACGCTGCTGAGCAAAACGCTGCACGATCTGGAGATCAAAGCGGTGGGGTTCAGCGACGGCAACGACGAAGATAAAGTGTATGAGGCCGCGAAGCTGGCGTGGCAGCGCGGGCGCGTCGCGATGATTCTGATTGAAACGCCGGCCAACCCCACCAACAGTCTGGTAGATATCCAACTGATGCGTCAGGTGGCAGAGGTGATCACCCAGCAGCAGGGCTCCCGGCCGATTCTCGCCTGCGACAACACCCTACTCGGCCCGCTGTTTCAGCGTCCGCTGCAGCACGGCGCGGATATCTCGCTCTATTCGCTGACCAAATATGTCGGCGGTCATTCCGATTTGATTGCCGGCGCCGCGCTGGGCAGCCGGGCGTTAATAAACAAAGTGCGTTCGCTGCGCAGCGCGATTGGCACCCAGCTCGATCCGCACTCCAGCTGGATGATTGGCCGCTCACTGGAAACGCTATCGCTGCGCATGGAGAAAGCCGCCAGCAATGCGGAACAGGTCGCGGCATTTTTACGCGATCACGCGCAGGTGGCGAAACTGCACTGGTTGCCCTATCTCGACGCCAGCAGTCCGGCAGGAGAAACCTGGCAGCGCCAGTGCAGTGGCGCCGGTTCCACCTTCTCCTTTGATATCGAGGGCGGCCAGGCTGCGGCATTCCGCTTTCTCAACGCGCTGGCGCTGTTCAAACTGGCGGTGAGCCTCGGCGGCACCGAGTCGCTCGCCAGCCATCCCGCCAGCACCACCCATTCCGGCGTGCCGCAGGAGGTGCGGGAGCGCATCGGCATCACCGACGCGACGGTGCGCCTGTCGATCGGCATCGAACATGCCGATGATTTGATTGAAGATATCCGCCTGGCGCTGGAAGCGGCCGTCAGCTCACCGTAAAGCCCAGCATCATGCCGGTATCTTCATGCTCCAGCAGATGGCAGTGCGCCATATAGGCATTTTCGCTATCGGCGACGTAGTTGAAGCGCACCAGCACTTCACTGCGCCAGCCGTTGACGCTGACCATATCTTTCCAGCCGGCGCGATGCGCCGCAGGCGGCTTGCCGTTCTCGGACAGAATGCGGAACTGCGTGCCGTGAATGTGGAACGGATGTAGCATGGCGTCGCCTTCGCCGGAGATGGTCCATTTTTCATATTTGCCCAGCGGCACGGCAAACATGGGCTTTTCGATGTTGAAGGCCTGGCCGTTGATTTTGTTGCCGTTGTGGAAATCATATGCGGCGCTGCTGGCGTGGTTACCCTGATCCATCGCCATATCGCCGTGATCCATGTTGCCATGCTCCATCGCGCCATGGTCCATGTTCATGCTGCCGTGATCCATCGGTTTGCCCGCGCCGTGCTGGCTGCCCATCGCTTTGGCACCGTAGCGCTGCTGCAGCGCCTGCATGCCCTGCTGATCCAGCTGCGAATCCATCATCAGCTGCAGCCAGCGGCTCTGCAGCCCTTCCGTTGCCGGCAGCGGCGGCACATCCACCAGCTGGTCTGGCAGCGTACCGCTGGCCATCACGCGCAGCGGCAGAATCTGCACCAGCGGCAGCGGCTGATCGAACGGCGCCAGCGTCATGCCCATCTGCGTGACCGGCAGCGTTACGATATCGAAGGTTTTGCCGTCTGAAGTATCCACCAGCACTTCAAAGCGCTCGCCCGGCAGCAGCGGCAGGCTCTCCACCTTCACCGGTTCAGCCAGCAGGCCACCGTCGCTCGCCACCACGTACAGCGGACGTTTATCGCTGGCGGCGATGTGCAGCGAGCGCGCGTTGCAGCCATTGAGCAGGCGCAGCCGCAGCCAGCCGCGCGGCACCGCGTGCTGCGGATACGGCACGCCATTGGTCAGCATCAAATCGCCAAACCAGCCCACGGCGGCGCGCATGATATCCAGCTGATAATCGATACGCGTGCCGTCCTGAGTGAGCTGCTTATCCTGGAAAATCAGCGGCACATCATCTTCGCCCCACTGCATCGGCAGCCGCAGCTTGCCGGACGCCTCATCTTCCAGCAGTACCAGCCCTGCCAGCCCCTGCGCCACCTGATAGCCGGTTTTGCCATGCTGATGCGGATGGAACCAGCAGGTCGCCGCCGGTTGATCGGGGGTAAAACTCACCTGACGCGTGGCGCCGGGCGCAATCAGCGCCTGCGGACCGCCATCCACCGCGCCGGGAATTTCCAGCCCGTGCCAGTGCAGCGTGGTGGCTTCCGGCAGGCGATTATGAATATTGACGGTGACGCTTTTCTCACGCTGCAGGCGCAGCGCCGGGCCGAGCAGGCTACCGTTGTAACCCCAGGTTGGGACGGATTTGCCGTTCCACTGGCTGCTGCCGGTCATGGCGGTCAGCGTGTACTGGCCGTGTGCATCGGGCTCCAGCAGCGACGGGATGGGCAACAGCGGGCGCGTAGCGGCCATCAGCGAGCGACTCCACAAGGGCAGCGCGCCGGCTGCACTGAGGGCGGCGGTCAGCTTGAGAAAATGACGACGTTGCATATTCATATCCTTATCGTGAATAGGGGCACAGCGTAAACCTTTCCCCTGCGGGAGGGTCAAGCGATGAAAGCGCCCGCCGGGATAAAAAGCGCGCCAGTGGCCCATTTAGCCAAATTTAGCGGAATCCCGGCAATAACTGTGCTAACGTCATTAAATTGTCCCTTGTTGAGAACGATTATGACGAAAAGCATCAAGATCCTGCTGCTGGCGGGACTCCTTGGCTTCTCCTCCACCAGTTTTGCCCTGAGCGAATCCGAAGCAGAAGATCTGGCTGACCTCACCGCGGTGTTTGTCTATCTGAAAAATGATTGCGGCTATCAGGATCTGCCCGACGCGCAGATTCGTAAAGCACTGGTGTTTTTTGCCCAGCAAAACCGCTGGGATCTGAGCAACTACAGCGCTTACAACATGAAATCCCTCGGTGAAGAGAGCTACAAAGATTTGAGCGGTATCGCCATCACCAACGACAAAAAGTGTAAGTCGCTGGCGCGCGATTCCCTCAGCCTGCTTGCCTACGTGAAATAATCCTCCGCCCTGCGCTGCTGTTAACGCCCTGACCGTGCAAGCACGGTCATAATTCGTTATGCTTTTTTCTGGCATTATTGCGCGTTAACAGCATAAGGAGCGCTCCGGCATGGCCGACAAAGAGACCTGGCATGAGACGCTGCATAGCGGCTTTGGCCAATATTTCAGCGTAGATAATCTGCTTTACCGCGATAAAACCGCGCATCAGGATCTGGTGATCTTTGAGAACGCCGCGTTTGGCCGCGTGATGGCGCTGGACGGCGTGGTGCAAACCACCGAGCGCGATGAGTTTATCTATCACGAAATGATGACGCACGTGCCGATTCTGGCGCACGGCAATGCCCGGCGCGTATTGATTATCGGCGGCGGTGACGGCGCGATGCTGCGCGAGGTCGCCCGGCATCAAAGCGTTGAGCACATCACCATGGTGGAAATTGATGCCGGCGTGGTGAATTTCTGTCAAACCTATCTGCCTAACCACAGCGCCGGCGCTTACGACGATCCGCGTCTGCAGCTGGTGATCGACGATGGCGTTAACTTCGTCAGCCAGACGCAGGAACGGTTTGATGTGATCATCTCCGACTGTACCGATCCAATCGGTCCCGGCGAGAGTCTGTTCACCTCGGCGTTTTATGCCGGCTGCAAACAGGCGCTCAATCCCGGTGGCGTGTTTGTCGCGCAGAACGGCGTCTGCTTCCTGCAGCAGGATGAAGCGGTCAACAGCCACCGCAAACTCAGCCACTATTTCGCTGACGTCAGCTTTTACCAGGCAGCGATTCCGACCTACTACGGCGGCATCATGACCTTCGCCTGGGCGAGCGATAATCCGGCGCTGCGCCAGCCGGACCTTGCGACGCTGCAGTCACGTTTTGCCGCGGCCGGACTGCCCTGCCGTTACTACACGCCACAGCTGCACATCGGCAGCTTTGCCCTGCCGCAATATCTTTTAAACGCGCTCAGCTGACCTCAGGAGGTGAACCCAATTGCAAAAGCTAAAACTACATGGCTTCAATAATCTGACCAAAAGCCTGAGTTTTTGTATCTACGACATTTGCTATGCCAATAGCGAAGCCGAACGTGATGGCTATATCGCCTATATTGATGAGCAATATAACGCCAACCGCCTGACGGAAATCCTCACCGAGACCTGCTCGATTATCGGTGCTAACGTGCTGAATATCGCGCGCCAGGATTATGAGCCGCAGGGTGCCAGCGTGACGATTCTGGTCAGCGAAGAGCCGATCAATCCGCAGGATATCGATAACTCCGAGCATCCCGGTCCGCTGCCCAATTCGGTGGTGGCGCACCTCGACAAAAGTCACATCTGCGTGCACACCTATCCGGAAAGTCACCCGGAAGGCGGTTTATGCACCTTCCGCGCCGACATTGAGGTCTCGACCTGCGGCGTGATTTCGCCACTGAAAGCGCTGAACTATCTCATCCACCAGCTGGAGTCGGATATCGTGACCGTGGATTACCGCGTGCGCGGCTTCACCCGCGACGTCAATGGCGTGAAGCACTTCATCGATCATGAGATCAATTCGATTCAGAACTTCATGTCCGAGGATATGAAGGCGATGTACGACATGGTGGACGTCAACGTTTATCAGGAAAACATCTTTCATACCAAGATGTTGCTGAAAGAATTTGATCTGAAGTATTACCTGTTCAACACCAAACCTGAAGAGCTGAGCCCGCAGGAACACAAGCGCATTACCAATCTGCTGTGGAAGGAGATGCGTGAGATTTACTACGGGCGCAATATCCCGGCGACGGGATTGAAGTTGTTATAACTCAGCGCCAGCAGTGGGTGAAGGCTGCGCCGCGGTAACGCAGCGCACGTCATTCACCCGCTGATGCAGGCGGCACATTTACGCGGTCAGCTGCAGGCCAATGCCGCGCTCGCGCAAATCACGGCATACCGCTTCATCAAGGCGGGAATCGGTCACCACATCGGTCAGGCTATCAATCGGTGCCGCGCAGTACAGCGACCATGAGCCATATTTACTGCTGTCGGCCAGCAGAATGCGCCGGCGCGCATTGGCCAGCAGATCCATCTTCAGCCCGGCTTTGTCTTCCGTCGGCGTGGTAATACCGCGCTCAATACTCCATGAGTTACAGCTGACAAACGCAATGTCCGGATTGATGCTGCGCAGCAGGCGCCGGCCGTGCTCACCAATGCACGACTGGCTGGAGTCGTCGATGCGGCCGCCGATGATGGTGGTCTCAATCTGTTTAAACTCCGACAAAAACAGCGCAATGTGCAGATCGGCGGTGATCACCCGCAGCTGCAAATGGGTCAGCTGTCGTGCCAGTTCCAGCATGGTGGTGCCGGCATCCAGCACCACCGCATCGCCGGACTGCACATAGCTGGCGGCGAACTGCGCGATGGCCTGCTTCTCCGCCAGGTTACGCTGCATCTTCTCCAGCGTGGTCGGCTGCGTCGGGATAAAGCGGTTCAGCGTGACGCCGCCGTGGCTGCGGCTAATCACCCCTTCCTTGTCCAGCTTAATCAGATCGCGGCGAATGGTGGCTGGCGAAGCAGAAATGGCGCTCACCAGCTGTTCAACAGTGACCAGATTATGACTTTTGAGATAGTCCATAATCTGGTCGAGACGGCTTTGTCCCTTCATATTTCCCTATGCAAGCTGCATCGCGAGTTTTATCGAGATCGCCATGCTCGCAGAGTTCGCTTTACCTGTCCAGGCGATATCAAATGCCGTGCCGTGGTCGGCGGAAGTGCGGATAAACGGCAGTCCCGCCGTGATGTTGACGCCATCGTAAAAGCCAAGCAGTTTCAACGGGATATGCCCCTGATCGTGGTACATCGCCACCACCATATCGTACTGCCCCTGCTGGCACTGTAAAAACACCGTATCCGGCGGGCACGGGCCATGGACATCAATGCCCTGCTGCTTCATTGCCTGGATCGCTGGTGTCACCGTGGTGATCTCTTCATCACCAAACAGGCCATTCTCGCCCGCGTGCGGATTGACCCCGGCGACGGCGATGCGCGGTTGGTCATAGCCCACGCGGCGCAGGAAGCTGTCAGCCATGCCGATCACCGTCTGAATACGTGCGCCGTTCAGCGTGTCGAGGAACTTACGCAGCGCGATGTGCGTGGTCACGTGGATCACTTTCAGATGGTCGGTATACAGCACCATGGCGTAATTTTTGGTCTGGGTCAGCTGTGCCAGCAGTTCAGTGTGACCGGGATAAAGGTGGCCCGCCGCGTGCAGCGCCTCTTTGTTCAGCGGGGCGGTAGCAATCGCCTGCACGTCGCCCGCCAGCGCCAGTTCGGTGGCGCGCTTCACGCAGCGCCAGGCCAGATCGCCGGCCTGCTTCTGCACCCTGCCCGGCTGCAGCGCATCAGGATCGGCCAGCGGCTCATCGATGACGTTAATGATGCCCGGTGCGAAATGCGCATCCTGCACGCTGTCCAGCACGCGCAGCTCGGCGTGCGGCGTAATATTCAATGCCAGCACCCGCCGCAGTGTCGCGGCACAGCCGACCACCACCGCCGGAATGCCCGCCAGCTCCCCTTCAGCCAGCGCTTTAATGATGATTTCCGGGCTGATGCCCGCCGGATCGCCCATGGTCACAGCAATAGTGTTATTCACTCGACTTCTCCTCAATAAAACGAATGGCTTCCGCCAGGGTGTTTTCATCACCAAAGCCACCCGCTTTGGTCATCACCGGCAGGTGTAATTCACTGTTAAGCAGAACCCCGTGCGGCACACAGCCCGCCACCTGGCCCTGAATCTGAAAGCCGCTGGCCCCGAGCGCCTGCGCCACCGCGATGGCCACGTCACCGCCGGAAAGAAACAGGCCGGCAGGCTGAATGTGCGCGCAGACGGCGCGCGTCAGCTGCGCCAGAAACTGGCAGATGCGCTCGCCGAGCTGCTGGCGCGTAATCTGCTGCTGCTGACACAGCTGCGCAATCGCGTGGCGCTGGTCAGCCTGTTGCGTAGTGCGCACCACACAGTGCACGCCCTCGCGCAGCGCCTGGACCATCGCCTGCTGCCAGGCCGCCGCCTGCGGCCATGCCGGTGTGGCAAACAGCTGGCAAATATCAATATCAATCAAGCGGATGTCACGCTGGCTGGCGAGCCGGGCGATTTGCTGCTGCGCCATGGCGCTCATCGAACCGACAATCGCCAGCACCGGGCGAGAGGGCCGCGCAGCAAGATGCGCACCCAGCGCATCGCTTAACCCGGACGCGCCGACCAGCAGCGGACGTTCCGGCAGCGTCGCGGCCGCCGCGATAATAGTGTCGATATCCGCCTGCAGTTCCGCGTCCAGTACCAGCAGGCCCTGACTGGTCGCCAGCCGTGCGGCCAGCATGCCGCTGCGTACCGTGGCAAGATCGATCTGCTCGCCCGGCAGATCGCATTGCATCTGCAGGCGCGTCAGCACGTTACTGCTGGTCACCGGGGTTTTAGGATCGCTGGCAAATTCGGTGTCAGTCAGGCGCTGTTGATGGATCCACACTTCCCCGCCGCGCGTGATGCGGCCCAGCTTAGGCACCGCCGGCACCACCAGCGCCAGCCGTTTCGCGCTGACCTGCAGCGCAGCCGCCACCTCAGCGCCTGGATTGCCGCGCAGCGTTGAGTCAATCTTCTTAAACAGCCAGCCGTGCTGCGCTATCTGCTGATGCGGTTGCATGGCGGCATGCGTGCGGCTGGCGGCTTCCGCTGCGCTGACCGCACGGCTATCGGTGCTGATTACCAGCACATCCGCAACGCCGGCCTCCGGGGGCGTCAGGTTATTGAACAGCACGTGGACGCGCGCGCCAGCCAGCGCGAAGCCGCTGCCTGCGTCGTTGGCACCGGTAAAATCGTCGGCAATCACCAGAACGGGCGTTTTCCATGGCGATGAAGTCATTCTCTCTCCTGTCACGGCCCCTTGCCGTGCTGCATTTGATTATATTCAATCATGATTGATTATATGTGAGCAAGATCAAATTAATTGAAATCGATATCGCCTATAAATTTAGCCTCAGAAAGGGATACACCCCGCACAGCATTGAGCAAACCTAATCATAATGTGCAAAACCGTTATAAGGGCATGACATGAATATCAACAGCACCGTGATCAGTGGCTATCAGGCTCTGAACGATCTCAGCTATTTACTGCAGGATAAGCAGAAGGCGTTGCTGGTCACGGATAAAAACATTCTGGGTATTCCGGCGGTGCAGGCGCTTATCGCCCGGCTGCAGCAGCAGATCGCCAGCCTGAGCCTGGTTGATACGGTGCCGCCCGAGCCGAGCCAGCATGATGTGGCGGCGATTGTTGCGGCGCTGCCGCACGGCGACGTCGATCTGGTGATCGGCATTGGCGGCGGCAGCGTGCTGGATGTGGCGAAGCTGCTGTCCGTGTTGTGCGTAGCCGATGCGCCAACCCTGACGGCGCTGCTGGCCGGTGAGAAGCCGCACACGCGTACCGCTTCTTTACTGATCCCTACCACGGCCGGCACCGGCTCGGAAGCCACGCCCAATGCCATCCTTGCCATTCCGGAGAAAGAGACCAAAATCGGTATTATTTCGCCGGTGATGCTGCCGGACTATGTGGCGCTGATTCCGGAACTGACCACCAGCATGCCGGCGCACATCGCCTCGTCGACCGGGATTGATGCGCTGTGCCACCTGATTGAGTGCTTCACCGCCACCGTGGCCAATCCGGTGAGTGATAACTATGCGCTGATCGGCATGAAAAAGCTGTTCGCCAGCCTCGAAAAGACCCTTGCCGAACCGGACAACCTGGAAGCACGGCTGAATATGTTGTGGGCGTCCTACTACGGTGGAGCGGCGATCGCCCATGCCGGGACACATCTGGTGCACGCCATGTCGTATCCGCTGGGCGGCAAGTATCATCTGCCGCACGGCGTGGCCAACGCCATTCTGCTGGCGCCGTGCATGCAGTTTGTGCGTCCGGCGGCGGTGAGCAAGTTCGCGCAGGCCTACGATCTGCTGCCGGATGCCGATAGTGCACTGGATGAAGAGGCCAAATCGCACGCGCTGGTGGCCTATTTCGCCGCGCTGGTGCAGCGCCTTAAACTGCCGGCCAGCCTGGAAGCGCTGGGTATCGGGCCGGATCACCTGCCGTATCTGGTCGAAGCCGCGCTGGACGTGCAGCGCCTGATGAAGAATGTACCGATGAAAGTCAGCGCCGACGATGTGCGCAACGTCTACCTGACGCTGTTTCCGGCGTTAAATCACTCAGCATGAGCGGGGAAATCATGAGCAACACCATTCAGGGCGTACTGACCGCCATCGTCACCACTTTTGATCGCGACGGAGCCTACAATCCTGCCGCGCAGCGTGAACAGATTCGGCGTCAGCTGAGCGCCGGTAACGGTATTTTCTGCGGCGGCACCAACGGGGAATTTTTCGTGCTGAACGAGCAGGAGAAGCTGGCGGTGACCGAGACCTGCGTCGACGAAGTAAACGGCAGCGCACCGGTGGTGGCGCACATTGGCGAGATCTCGACGCGTGAGACTATCCGGCTGGGCAGGCAAGTGGCAAAGCTGGGCGTGGATGCCGTCTCGGTGATCACCCCTTACTTTGTCCCGCTTAAACAGGAAGAGCTGATTGATCACTACCGCGCCGTGGCCGACGCCCTCGACGTCCCGCTGTTTCTCTACAACATTCCGGCGCGCACCGGTAATACGCTGCAGCCGGAAACCGTGCGTACGCTGGCAGCGCATCCCAACATTATTGGCATCAAAGACAGCGCCGGCAGCTACGAAAGCCTGAGCGGCTTTCTGCAGGCAGCGGCAGGTATTGCACATTTCAACGTGCTGAACGGGCCGGATTCACTGATTCATCAGGGCTTTGTCGATGGCTGCTCCGCCTGTATTTCCGGGCTGGCTAACGTGGCGCCGAAAGAGATTAACGCCATCTGGGCGCGCTTCCATGCCGGTGACATCGCCGGATCGCGCGCCGCTCAGGAGAACGTCACCGGCCTGCGTACCGATCTCTACAGCATTGGTTTTTCCCCGGCGGCGGTGAAAAAAGCCGTGGCGCTGCTCGGCTATGAGGTCGGCGACAGCCGCTATGCGGTGCGCTTCTCTGCGGAGGAAGAGCAGAAGATCCGCCAGATCGTTAATCAGTATTTGCAGTAAAGCCAGCAAATTCAAAGCACTTACCGCACGCAGCTGTGGTAGCGGCGCGATTCATCGCGCAATACAGGCGCCGCTACCCCGCCTGCCGCCATCAGGCTTAGGGTTAATCTGACGGTGGCGGGGCGGATTCAGGCAGCGATGGCTGCTGTTATTAACACCGGGACGCATTTGCTATGAAAGTCATCTGTACTTCACCTTCGTTCGCCCGCTACGACGCCGCGCCGATCGACACACTGCGCCAGCAGGGCTTTGAGCTGATTACGCTGCCCGCCGACGCGCCGCTCAGCGCGCTGGCGCCGCATCTCGCCGACACCGTCGCCCTGATCGTGGCCTTCACCGAGGTCAACGATGCGCTGCTGTCGCTGGCACCGCAGCTGAAAATTGTCTGCAAGCACGGCGTAGGCGTCGATAACATCGACCTCAACGCGACGCGTGCGCGCGGTATTTACGTGACGAACGTGCCGGACGCGAACAAACACGCGGTTGCCGATTTCGCCTTTGCGCTGATTCTCAATAGCGCGCGCCAGATCACCACCGCCGCAATAGAGACCCGCGCCGGCCACTGGCCACGCATTTTTGCCACCGATGTCTACGGCAAAACGCTCGGCATCATCGGCCTGGGCAATATCGGTAAGCAGGTGGCACTGCGCGCTAAAGGCTTCAATATGCGCATCCTCGCCTTCGATTTTTACCCCGATGACGCCTTCGCCGCCGAACACGGCGTGACGTTTGTCAGCCTCGATCAGCTGACGGAGCACAGCGACTTCATCACCTTACATATGCCGCTCACCGACCAGACGCAAAACCTGTTCGACGCTGCGCGCCTGAAGCGCATGAAAAAGAGCGCGTTTCTCATCAACGCGTCACGCGGTGGCGTGGTGAATGAGCAGGATCTCTACCAGGCATTGCAGGATAACGTGATTGCCGGTGCGGCGGCGGATGTCTTTGTGCAGGAGCCGCTGACGCAGCATCCGCTGTTCACCCTGAGCAACTTTATCCCCACGGCGCACCTTGCCGGTTATACCGACGGTGCCATCAGCGCCATCGGCGAACGCTGCGTGACACAGATTGTGCAGTGTATAAAACAGGGCGAACGCCCGATGAATGTCATGAACGGGCTGGCCTGACGCCGCCCTCCTCTGTCACCCTTTTCGCGTGGATAATGATTATGACCAACACCGCACGCTCAACACGCATCAGATGGTGGATCGCTGGCCTGATGTGGCTGGCCATTGCCATTAACTATATTGATCGTACCGTACTCTCTGCCGCCGCACCGCACCTGATCACCGAGCTCGACATCAATCCGGAGATGATGGGCTTTATCATGGCGGCATTTTTCTGGTCTTATGCGCTGTTGCAGATCCCGGCAGGCTGGTTTGCCGACCGCTTCGGCCAGAAAAAAGGCCTCGGCATCGCTGTCGGCTGGTGGTCGATCGCCACCATGGCAATGGGGCTCGCCACCGGCTTTAAATCGCTGCTGGCGCTGCGTCTGGCGCTCGGCGTGGGTGAAGCGGCGGCTTATCCCAGCAACGCCGGTATTACCGCGCGCTGGTTCCCGGATCGCGAGCGCGCCACCGTCTCCGGCCTGTTTGACAGCGCATCAAAATTTGGCGGGGCCGTCGCCATGCCGCTGATCGTCTTTATGATCGCGCTGTTTGACTGGCGTCTGACCTTTCTGGCGATTGGTGCCGTCGGGCTGATCTGGGTCATCGCCTGGTACTTCATTTATGCCGAGAACCCGGAAGATCACAAAGCGATCAGCACCGATGAAGTGCGCCTGATCCGCGATGGCCAGGCGCAGAAGCACGGCGATAAGAACGTGCGGCCGATGAAGTGGTACAAGCTGCTGCGCTACCGCAACATTTGGGCGATGTGTATTGGCTTCTTCACCATCAATTACACCTCCTACTTCTTTATCACCTGGCTGCCAACTTACCTGGTGAAAGACAAAGGGATGGATTTCCTGAAAATGGGCATGGTGGCGGCGCTGCCGCTGATCTGCGGCATGGTGATTGAGGTGCTGGCGGGCTGGGCGTCGGACCGTATGGTGCACAAAAAAGTGCTGTCGCTGACCGCCACACGCAAGCTGTTCCTGACGATTGGCCTGCTGATGGCGCTGTGCATCGGGTTCGCGCCGTTCACCGATTCCGTGTTCATGACGGTACTGCTGCTGTGTATTGCTAAGTCCGGCACCACCGTCGCGGCATCTCAGGTGTGGGCGCTGCCGGGCGATGTTGCGCCCACCAACAGCGTGTCAATTGTTGCCGGGTTGCAGAATACCGTCTCCAATATGGGCGGCGCGGTCGGGCCAATCATTACCGGCGCTATCGTCGGTGCCACCGGCCACTTTACCTGGGCGCTGGTGTTCTCGGCGGTGCTGGTGGTGATCGGAATCCTTAACTACCTGTTCCTGCTCGGCAAGGTCGAACCGATTGTGGATGAGGAACCTTTATCCCACGCCCGTTCCGCCATTAACGGCGTGTAACCTGCGCAACGACAGTGGCGCCCCGGCTGCGGGCGCCCGTTAACGGCCGGCCATAAACCGGCGATAAGCAGCAATTACCGCGAGGAAATCCTCCACGCCGCAGAACGACAGGCTCTCCTCATCGTAATAAGTCATGCCCTCTTCCAGGCCGTCATCCTCTAACGCCAGCTGATTGGCGCGGATCATCACCTCTTCCTCATCCAGCCACAGCGTATATTCGTGCCCGACGCGCTGCCACTGCTGCTGCGTGCCTTTGACTGCACGCACCGCGGCTTCGACTTCATCCAGCAGCGCAAAGTTCTCTTTCACCTCTTCATTGAACCAGTGCCCCACCGCTTCGTGGTCCATCGACATGCGCACCCGGACCTGACCGGTCACGTCACGCAGAAATTCATATTCCATGTTGGCCTCATACCAGTGGCGCGCCAGACGGCACGCTTTCGTGCATTTTGTGCGCAGCGCGCGCAAGAAAGTGGGATCGCGCTCGCATTATGCCTGGAGACGGCGAGGGAAAAAAGCGCATAAAAAAAGGGACGATGCGCTCGTCCCTTTTTCACTGGCAGGCGTATTTTACACCGCGGTCTGGAAAATCACTCCGTCCGCTTTTTCGGTGTACTGGCCCAGCTGATCAAAGTTCAGGTAGCGGTAGGTGTCGGCAGCGGTTTTATCCACCTGCACCATAAACTGCTGATACTCGTCCGGCGTAGGCAGTTTACCCAGCAGGGAAGCGACCGCAGCCAGCTCGGCTGATGCCAGGAACACGTTGGCACCGGTACCCAGACGGTTCGGGAAGTTACGGGTCGAGGTGGAAACCACCGTCGCGCCGTCTTTCACGCGCGCCTGGTTACCCATGCACAGTGAACAGCCCGGGATCTCAATACGCGCACCGCTCTTACCGAAGACGCTGTAGTAGCCCTCTTCTGTCAGCTGCGCGGCATCCATCTTGGTTGGCGGCGCTACCCACAGGCGGGTCGGCAGCTGGCCTTTGTGCGCGTCCAGCAGTTTACCTGCCGCACGGAAGTGACCGATGTTGGTCATGCACGAACCGATGAACACTTCGTCGATCTTCTCGCCCTGCACGTCAGACAGCCAGCGCGCGTCGTCCGGATCGTTCGGCGCACACAGGATGGGCTCTTTGATTTCCGCCAGATCGATTTCGATCACCGCTGCGTATTCCGCATCGGCATCGGCTTCCAGCAGTTGCGGATCGGCCAGCCATTTTTCCATGCCCTGAATACGGCGCTCCAGCGTACGACGGTCGCCGTAACCTTCGGAGATCATCCACTTCAGCAGCACGATGTTGGAGTTCAGATACTCGATGATCGGCTCTTTATCCAGCTTGATGGTACAACCCGCCGCAGAACGCTCGGCCGAGGCATCGGTCAGCTCAAACGCCTGCTCAACTTTCAGCTTCGGCAGACCTTCGATTTCCAGCACGCGACCGGAGAAGATGTTTTTCTTGCCTTTCTTCTCAACGGTCAGCAGGCCCTGCTTGATGGCGTACAGCGGAATCGCGTGCACCAGATCGCGCAGCGTGATGCCCGGCTGCATTTCGCCTTTGAAGCGCACCAGCACTGACTCCGGCATATCCAGAGGCATTACGCCCGTCGCCGCGGCAAATGCCACCAGACCAGAACCGGCCGGGAACGAGATGCCAATCGGGAAGCGGGTGTGCGAGTCACCGCCGGTGCCGACGGTATCCGGCAGCAGCATACGGTTCAGCCAGCTGTGAATCACGCCATCGCCCGGACGCAGCGAGACACCGCCACGGTTCATGATGAAGTCCGGCAGCGTGTGGTGTGTGGTGACATCGACCGGCTTCGGATAAGCGGCAGTGTGACAGAAGGACTGCATCACCAGATCGGAGGAGAAGCCCAGACACGCCAGATCTTTCAGTTCATCACGGGTCATTGGACCGGTGGTGTCCTGAGAGCCGACCGAGGTCATTTTCGGTTCACAGTAGGCGCCAGGACGAATCCCTGCCACGCCACAGGCGCGGCCCACCATTTTCTGCGCCAGCGAGTAACCACGGTTACTTTCGGCCACATCTTTGGCTTTGGTGAACACATCGCTGTGCGGCAGACCCAGCGACTCACGCGCTTTGGTGGTCAGGCCGCGACCGATAATCAGCGGAATACGGCCACCGGCGCGCACTTCATCCAGCAGCACGCCGGTTTTCAGCGCAAAGGTCGCCAGCAGTTCATTGGTCTCGTGATTGCGTACTTCACCCTTGTAAGGGTAAACGTCAATCACATCGCCCATGTTCAGGCGCTCAACGTCGAGTTCGATCGGCAGCGCGCCGGCATCTTCCATGGTGTTGAAGAAGATCGGCGCGATTTTACCGCCGAGGCACAGACCGCCGCCTTTTTTGTTCGGCACATACGGAATGTCGTCACCCATGAACCACAGCACTGAGTTGGTCGCGGACTTACGTGAAGAACCGGTACCAACCACGTCACCGACATAAGTCAGCGGGAAGCCTTTCTGCTGCAGTGCTTCAATCTGTTTGATCGGGCCAACGTTGCCAACATCGTCGGGTTCGATGCCGTCACGTGGGTTTTTCAGCATCGCCAGGGCGTGCAGTGGAATATCCGGACGTGACCATGCATCCGGCGCCGGAGAGAGGTCGTCGGTGTTGGTTTCGCCGGTCACTTTGAACACGGTGGTGGTGATTTTTTCTGCCAGCTTAGGACGCTTGAGGAACCATTCTGCATCAGCCCAGGACTGGAGGATTTTCTTCGCGTGGGGATTACCCGCTTTGGCTTTCTCTTCGACGTCGTAGAAGTTATCGAACATCAGCAGCGTGTGGGACAGTGCTTCAGCGGCAATCGGTGCCAGGGCCTCATCGTCAAGCGCCTCGATCAGCGCATGGATGTTGTAGCCGCCCTGCATGGTGCCCAGCAGTTCGACTGCTTTTTCACGAGTGACCAGAGGAGAGTGGGCTTCGCCCTTTGTGATAGCTGCCAGGAATCCGGCTTTTACATACGCCGCTTCATCAACACCCGGCGGGACACGGTTGACCAGCAGGTCAGTCAGGAATTCTTCTTCACCCGCTGGCGGGTTTTTCAGCAGTTCAACCAGCGCGG
>NZ_JASEWO010000050.1:0-25973 GCF_030024295.1 Pantoea sp. Pa-EAmG | reverse complement strand
TTACACCCGCAGTCACATCAACTTCGACAGCGGTAGCATCACCATTGAGACCATTTCCGGCACCGATCCGATGGCCAGCCTGCGTCAGGCCATCATCACCACGCTGTTGATTGGTGACGATCCGGGCAACGTCGATCTCTACTCCGACGCCAACGATATTCAGATCAGTAAAGAGCCGCTGCTGTACGGCCAGGTGCTGGATAACACCGGTCAGCCGATCCGCTGGCAGGGACGCGCCGGTAACTTTGCCGATTACCTGATCCAGAACAAACTGCAGAAACGCACCTCCGGGCTGCACGTCATCTGGTCGGTGACCATTCCGATGGTGCCTAACCACCTCGACAAACGTGCGCACAAATATCTGCCGCTGGTGCGCAAAGCGGCCGAACAGTATGGCGTTGATGCCTCGCTGATTCTGGCGATCATGCAGACCGAATCGAGCTTTAACCCCTATGCGGTAAGCAACGCCGATGCGCTGGGTCTGATGCAGGTGGTACAGCATACTGCCGGGGTCGATGTGTTCCGCATGAAAGGCAAATGGGGTAAACCGAGCCGCAGCTATCTGCTCGATCCGGCCAATAACATTGATGCCGGTACCGCATATCTGTCGCTGCTGCAGAAGAGCTATCTCGGCGGGATTCAGGATCCGCTGTCGCGCCGTTACGCAGTGATCACCGCTTATAACGGCGGGGCGGGCAGCGTGCTGCGCGTGTTCTCCAGCGATAAAGACCGCGCCTTCGCCACCATCAACGGCATGTCACCGAGCCAGGTGTATCAGACGCTGACCACCAATCATCCGTCGGCCGAGTCGCGCCGCTATCTGTACAAAGTGAGCCAGGCACAGCGCAGCTACCACCGTTATTGATTCGCGCTCATCGCCACCTTCTCCCGCCTGCGGGAGAAGGTGGCGTGCGATGGGGGAACAGCCCCCTCCTACAACATCATATTCGCCACTAACCGCTTGTGCCCGCTGTCATCCTCCTCGGTGTAAACCCCCTGCAACTCCGGTGAAAAGCCCGGCAGCAGATTGATACCCGCTTCCAGCGCGAGGAAATAGCGCTGCACTGCCCCGCCCCAGGTTTCGCCTGGCACCACGCACAGCACACCCGGCGGATACGGCAGCGCCCCCTCGGCGGCAATGCGCCCTTCGGCGCTGGCGATCGGCACCAGCTCAACGTCACCGCGAATATACGCCTGATGCGCATCCTGCGGATTGACCTCGACCTTCGGGAAACACGCCTGACGGAACATGTCGCGCTGCAGATCCTTAACGTCGTAGCTGACGTACAAATCGTGCATCTCCTGGCACAGGCGACGCAGCGTGTAGCCCTGATAGCGCTCGACGTGCCTGCGATACACGCTCGGCAGCACTTCGGCCAGCAGCGCATCCTCACGCACGTGCTGTTCAAATTGCTCCAGCATCGCCACCAGATGCGCCATTTTTTCCGGCGTTTCCGCTGGGGTCAGCAGGAACAGGATTGAGTTGAGATCGCACTTCTCCGGCACGATACCGTTCTCGCGCAGATAGTTGGCGAGGATGGTAGCCGGAATGCCAAAGCGGGTGTATTCGCCGCTGGTGGCATCGATGCCTGGCGTGGTGAGCAGCAGTTTGCACGGGTCCACCAGATACTGTCCGGCATCGTAACCGGCAAAACCGTGCCACTTCGCGCCCGGTTCGAAGCTGAAATACGCCGGATCGGCGGCGATGGTGGCGGTTTCTGCCGCCTGCCATGGCTTGCCGTGCACCTGCTCCGGCAGGAAGGGCTGAATCAGGCTGCAGCGCTCAAGGATTGCTTTGCGTGCCTCAATGCCCAGCGTGACGCAGTCGTGCCACATGCTGCGCCCCGCTTCGCCCTGATGCATTCTGGCGTTGATATCCAGCGCAGCGAACAGCGGATAGAACGGGCTGGTTGAGGCGTGCAGCATAAACGCGTTGTTCAGGCGCTTGTGTGGGCAGAAGCGTTTCTGGCCGCGAATATGGTTATCTTTCTTGTGAATCTGCGAAGTCTGCGAGAAGCCCGCCAGCTGCTTATGCACCGACTGGGTGACAAAGATCCCCGGGTCGTTCTCGTTAAGCTCCAGCGTCAGCGGCGAGCAGCCGGCCATCAGTGGAATAAACTGCTCATAACCCAGCCATGCCGAATCAAACAGAATGTAGTCACACAGATGCCCGATGCGATCCACTACCTGGCGCGCGTTGTATACCGTGCCATCGTAGGTGCCAAGCTGGATGATCGCCAGCCGGAACGGACGCGGCTGATCCGCGCGCTGTGGCGCGACCTGGCGCACCTGCTCGCGCAGATACGTCTCGTCGAAACAGTGCGCATCGATGCCGCCAATAAAACCAAACGGATTACGCGCCGCTTCCAGATAAACCGGCGTGGCGCCCGCCTGGATCAGCGCACCGTGGTGGTTAGATTTATGGTTATTGCGGTCAAACAGCACCAGATCGCCGCGCGTCAGCAGCGCATTGGTCACCACTTTGTTGGCGCTGGAGGTGCCGTTCAGCACGAAGTAGGTTTTATCGGCGTTGAACACGCGCGCGGCATATTTCTGCGCATCCTTGGCCGAGCCTTCGTGGATCAGTAAATCGCCCAGCTTGACGTCCGCGTTACACATATCGGAGCGAAAGACGTTCTCGCCGTAGAACTCATAAAACTGACGTCCGGCCGGATGGCGGCGGAAAAACGCCCCGCCCTGATGGCCCGGACAGGCAAAGGTGCTGTTCTGCATATCGACATAGCGCGTCAGGGTGTCGAAAAACGGCGGCAGCAGTTCCGCCTCGTACGCCTGCGCCGCCTGCTCCAGCGCCTGCCACTCTTCCGCTGCGCCGTTGATCTCTCCGGTCACGCCCGGCAGCGTCAGCACCGCGTCATCAAAGGCGTTCGCGACAAACACCGGCAGATTGAAGCCAGTCTGGCGCAGCAGCGTCAGCACGCCGCTGCGTGTATCGGCCAGCGAGACCACTACCGCGGCCACGTCGGTGAAATCGGTATTATCCAGCGTCACCACGTCGCGCGCGGTGTTGAGACTCAGGCTTGGCGCTACCGCTACGCTGGCAGCAATTTTCAATGGGTTCATAACACAAATCCCCGTAATGAAGGATGAGTGGGTGCCAGTGGCACAGCAATGAGGAAATTTCCCCGGCGAATAACGTCCGGCAGCCGCAACCGATAGACATCAGTAAAGCCAGATCGCGTCTGTCTTTACTCATATCCAACAGCGAACGGGGCGTAGCCTCACCGCATAGTGAGCGGGAAATGCGAACAACAGATGACAGAGGCGCGCTTGTCATGAAGCGCACGGCGACAAGTGCAGATGTGCATTGTACCGGGCATGGCGGCGTCCTCAGCAATGAAGATGGGAAATAAATTCGGGCGACATGATGGCATCTTTTTTTCCCGCGAACAACCAATCAGGGCGGAATTTTGATGCAGAACGCCAATGTGCTACTTCATTGATTTAAATGAATAATAGTTAAGGCGTCTATTTTTAACTGCCTGAATAGTCGAAGATTACGCAAAGTTATGCAGAATGTAACACCGGTGCGATAGCGACCGCCTGCCGCGCCCATCCGCCTGGCACTCCCTGCGGCAGAAGCGTACTATGGAGCGCACTTCTCCCAACCAGCCGGAGGCTGCATGTTCAAGGCACTGGTCATTGAAAATGATGAACAGGGATACCGCACATCCCTGCAGGATCTGTCAGAGCAACAATTGCCCGATCAGGATGTTACCCTCGAAGTAAGCTACTCCACCCTCAACTACAAAGACGCGCTGGCCATCTGCAATAAAGGGCCGATTGTGCGCCAGTTTCCCATGGTGCCGGGCATCGATTTTGTTGGCCGGGTGATCCACAGCCGTCATCCGGAGTGGCAGCAGGACGATGTTGCGCTGCTCACCGGCTGGGGCGTGGGTGAAAAACACTGGGGCGGGCTGGCGCAGAAAGCCAGCGTCTCCGGCGACTGGCTGGTTAGCGTCCCGGCGGCGCTCAGCCCGCTGCAAACCATGGCGATTGGCACCGCCGGCTTTACCGCGATGCTGTGCGTGCTGGCGCTGGAAAAACAGGGCATCACACCGCAGCACGGTCCGGTGCTGGTTACCGGTGCCAGCGGCGGCGTGGGCAGCTTCAGCGTGAGCCTGCTGGCGCGTCTCGGCTATGAGGTGGTGGCATCCAGCGGCCGCGCCAGCGACAGCGCCTACCTGCTCGATACGCTCGGCGCCTCCGCGATTATCGACCGTAACGAACTGAGCGCGCCCGGCAAACCGCTGGCGAAAGAGCGCTGGGCCGCCGCGATCGATAGCGTCGGCAGCCACACGCTGGCCAATGTGTTAGCCGGGATCCAGCGCGACGGCGTGGTCGCCGCCTGCGGCATGGCGCAGGGCCTCGATCTGCCCACCAGCGTCGCGCCGTTTATTCTGCGTGGCGTTACGCTGGCCGGCGTGGACAGCGTGATGTGCGCCAAACCGCTGCGTCAGCAGGCGTGGCAGCGTCTGGCGGAGCTGGTTGACGGCGCGCTGCTGGAGCAAATGGCCAAAGTGATTCCACTGAGTGAGGCGCGCGCAGGCGCAGAACAGCTGCTGGCGGGCCAGGTGCGTGGGCGGCTGATTGTCGATTGCCGCCAGGCGCCCTGACCCGGTGCAGGTGCAGTTATGGCCGCAACTGTATCTGCGGCCGATCCTGCGCTGGCGGCGTAACCACCTGCAGGTCGGCCCGATACCAGCGCGTCAGGATCGGTTCGGTCATTACCGCGTGCGGCGCGCCCTGCGCCACCAGCTGGCCGTGGTGTAACAACAACACCCGATCCGACCACAGTGAGGCCAGATTCAAATCGTGCAGCACCGCGCAGACGCTAAAACGGCCATTGCGCGTCAGCCGGTGCAGCAGGCGCAGAGTGGACTGCTGCCAGTAGAGATCGAGCGCGGAGGTGGGTTCATCCAGCAACAGCCAGCCGCGCGGGCCGTCGTCATGCCACAGTTGCGCCAGCACCCGGGCCAGCTGCACGCGCTGCTGCTCCCCGCCCGACAGCGAGCGATAGTCGCGCTGCGCCAGCGGCGCGCTGCCGGTTAACTGCATCACCTCCTGCACCACCGCCTGGCAGTTACCGGTCGGCCAGGGTGCGCGCCCCATCGCCACCACGTCGGCAGCCGGCAGCGGAAAGGTGACGCTGTTTTGCTGGCGCATCACTGCCCGGCGCTGCGCCAGCGGTTCGCGCGGCCAGGCCGTTAGTGGACGATCGCCCAGCCAGCATTCGCCGGCGTCCGCGTGCAGAAAGCCGGTCAGCAGCCGCAGCAGCGTCGACTTACCGGCACCGTTAGGGCCGATCAGGGCAACCATTTCGCCCGGCGGTAGCGTCAGGGAAATATCATCGATTAAGGTACGCGTTCCCCGGCAAAACCGCAGTCCGCGCGCCTGCAACTGCTCACTCATTCAGCCCCCTTTGCTGGCGCAGAATCTGCCACAGGAACCACGGCCCGCCCAGCAGACTGGTTAGCAGCCCGACCGGCATTTCGGCCGGAATCACCACGGTGCGCGCCAGCGTATCCGCCAGCAACAGCAGAATCGCTCCCGCCAGCGCCGCGCCCGGCAGCAGCCAGCGGTGGTCACTGCCGAGACAAAAACGCATCACGTGCGGCACCACCAGCCCGACAAAACCGATAATGCCGCTGACCGCCACCGCCGTGCCCACCAGCAGCGCACTCAGCACCAGCAGCTGGCGCTGCGTGCGTTTAACATCGACGCCCATATAGTGCGCGTCCTCTTCGCCCAGCTGCAGCAGATTGAGGCGACGCGCGCGCGTCTGTACCAGCAGCAGCGCCGGAACAATCAGCAGCGCACACACCAGCAGGCTCGGCCACTGGGCACCCGTCAGGCTGCCCATGCCCCACAGCGACAGCTGACGCAGCTGCTGGTCGTTGCTCAGCCACGACAGCACGCCAACTGCCGCGCCGCACAGCGCATTAATCGCAATGCCCACCAGCAACAGGCGTGGCAGCTGGCCCTGCGCCAGCCGGCTAAAGCTGAAGATCAGCAGCGTCACTACCAGGCTGCCGGCAAACGCTGCCAGCGAGGGCAGCCACAGCGTCAGCAGCGGCGGCAGGCTGACCGGCAACACCACTGAGAGCGCCACCGCCAGCCCGGCACCGCTGCTGATACCCAGCAGTCCGGGATCGGCCAGCGGATTACGAAACAGCCCCTGCATCACCGCGCCGGACACCGCCAGCGCCATGCCAGTCAGCACCGCCAGCAATACGCGCGGCAGGCGAATTGTGAGCCAGATTTGCCAGGCCAGATCGCTGAGCGGCGCCTGCCACAGCGTGCGCAGCGACAGCGGCATCGCGCCGAGGTTGGCCGCCAGCAGCATGCACGCCAGCATGCTGATACTCATTAACATCAGCCAGCGCATCATCAGGCGGTTAATCATGCTGCGCGGCTTCCGCCGCATGGCGCAGGCGCAAAATCGCGCCCGGCGTATCAAGGCCGAAACTCAGCAGCGCCATCTCATCAATTACCAGCAGCGCGTGATGCTGGCCGGCCGGCGTCAGCTGCAGGCCCGGCAGCGCCCACACCGCCTGTTCGCCACCCAGCGTGCGCAGCCCCTCTTCGCCGACCACCACCAAATCCGGTGCTGCCGCCACGACGCCCTCCTGTGACAGCTGCTGATAGTGCGGCACCGCGCCCATGGCATTGACCAGGCCGGCAGCGCGAATTGCGCCGTCAGCGCCGGTCTGCGCACCAGCCGCCTGGGTGCGTAAACCGCCGTGCGCCATGATAAACAGCACTTTCACCGGCAGCGGCTGCTGCGGTAGCTGCGCACGCTGTTTGTTGACCTTGTCGATCAACGCGCGGGCCGCCTGTTCACGCTGCAGCGCTTTGCCAATGGTGGCGATTTTGTCCGTGATGGCATCGAGGCGGTTATCCCCACTGACCTCCACCACCGTTACCCCGGCGTCCGCCACCTGCTGCAACACCAGCGACGGTTTAGCCAGCGCGCTGGCCAGTACCAGCGTCGGTTTCAGTGCCAGAATGCCTTCCGCGTTGAGCTGGCGCATATAGCCGACATCCGGCAGCCTGGTGGCCGCCGCCGGATGCTGGCTGGTGCTGTCGCGCGCCACCAGCTGCGCCTGCGCATCCAGCGCGTAGACGATCTGCGTTACATCGCCCCCGATAGTAATGATGCGCTGCGTCGCCCACGCCGGCAGCGTCAGCAGAGCAAGCAGTGTCAGGATCAGCGCTTTCATGCGGCGGCTCCTGTCGGCGTCAGCGCCATCACCTGCTCGCGCCAGCGTGCCTGTTCCGGCGTGCCCTCGCTGCGCTGGCCGTACAGCTGGGCAATCTGCGTGCCATCGGCAGCAAACAGCTCCAGACTGGTGACGAAGCCATCGCCGCCCGGCTTGCGCGTCACCCAGCTCTCGTGAATGCGATCCGCCATCAGATGCAGCGTGAACGTGGGGTTAAAAACGTTAATCCAGTTATCCAGCGGCACCACTTTCCCGATAGTGCCGGTAAAGATCTGGGTGCAGCCGCGATTGCCGACGAAGATCATGATTTCATTGCCATCCTGCTGCACCTGGGCCAGCAGCGTTGCCAGCGCGGTGTTGCTCACCTGACGCGCTAAATCATCCGGCACCGCGCGAAACGCCTGCGGCCGCGAGAGATGGTGACGCTTCAGCAGGCCAAAGAACTGATGCACATCGGTCATGGCACGCCACTCCGCTTCGACAGTGCCAGCATCCACCCTGTCGCTGAACGGCGTGGCGCTGACCGGCTGCGGCTGCAGCTGAGGCGCGTGCGCCAGCCGGAAGCGCTCAATCAACGCCTGCCACACCGGCATCTCCGTTTGCGCGGTGGTGTAAATTTTCAGCACCGCATCAGCGTGACGATCGAAAATCTGTATGCTCTGCCGTTCGCCGTGCGCGGTCTGCTCGTGCAGGAAGAAAGCACTGTGCCACTGCGCGGGAAACAGACGCTGGTCGAGCGCACGCGGATTAAGCACCAGCCCGCCATGTTCGCCGAGATGCAGATTGCTGTAGGTTCCCACCTGTTCGTGCACCGCCCAGGCATTGCGCGTAATACTTTTGGTCTCACCCACTGCCGCCAGCGCCGTCAGCAGCGCCGGAAAATCGGCGCGCAGCGGCTGCGCGTCGTGGCCCACGCGCGCCTCGCACAGCTGTGCTTCCCCTATGCCCATCAGCGCGGCTAAATCACGCGCGTACATTTTTGGCTGCTGGCCTTTCAGCGCCAGATAGTGTTGATAGCGTTGATGCATTACGCTTGCTCCCGTGAAAATGCCCTGCGCCACCGCAGGGCGAAAAGTGATTAGAAGTCGACGTTCACACCGAGCTGCCAGGTGCGTCCCGGCATCACGGCCAGATTGATGTCGTTGCGCTCCTGCGCGCTGGCGCTGGTCAGCGTGCGGCTGCTGAGGTAATCCCAATATTTACGATCGGTAATGTTGTAGACACCGCCGCTCAGCCTGACATTTTTCGTCAGCTGCCAGTACGCGGTGGCATCGATCAGGCCGTAGCCCGGCACGCGCATGTATTCGCTGCTGGCGTCGCTGATGGCCGCCCCGCTGTTGCTGTAGCTCTCACGGTTGGTGGCGCTGGCCTGTTTGCCTTTGACGAAGGTGGCGGTGAGCGCCGCGCCGTAACCGCGCGCTTTGTCGTCCCACGCGACGCCGACAATCGCTTTTAGCGGCGCGACACTGTCGAGATCGATGTATTTGTCGCCCAGATAGCGGGATTTCGCTTTACCCTCGCTGTAGCCGAGCGCGAACGTGCTGCTCAGGCCATCCACGGTCGGGAACCAGCTGCCGTAGTTGACGCGGGTGCTGATCTCCGCCCCATAAATGTAGGCTTTGTCGCGGTTCTCAGCCTGATAGCTGGTGTAGATGTTGGCCGGAACATTGACGAACATCGCCGGGTTGGTGGCGCGGCGATAGCGGGTGTAGGCAATAAAGTTTTTGTAGGTGTTGTAGAACACCGAGGTATTGAGGGTGATGCCGTCGGTCGGCTGTCCTTTCAGACCCCACTCAAAATTGTTGCTGGTCTCGGTTTTCAGATCGGCATTACCAATCAGCGCATACTGCGCGCTGCCGGCGTAGCTTGAACCAAGGTTCCACGAACCGTACAGCTGGCTGGTGGTCGGGAACTCCACGCCGCGCTTATATTGCAGCCAGGTGGTGAGCGCCGGATTGATATCGTACTGGAAGGTCAGTGACGGCAGCACTTCGGTGTCTGAATTGGTCTTGCCGTACAGTTTTTCCACCTGCTCTTCGGTCAGCACCGTGCTGCCGTTGGTCAGATCGCCGAGGTTCTTCGGTTTGGTGCTTTGATGAATAACGCGCACGCCGGGAATCACCGCGAAATTGTGGCTATCGAGATCGAAATTGATTTTATCCTGCAGATAACCGGCCACGGTCCAGGAACGGCTGTCTGACTGCGGCTGGGTAATGGTGCCGAAGGTGCCCGGGTTCGGCGCCTGGCGGAACGGACGCTCGCTGTTCTCCACGCGCGCGTTGACGCCGCCGCTCAGCTCGTGGCGGCCGAGGGTTTTGCTGGCGCGCGTGTCAAACCCTAAGGTATCGACGTTGTAGTCAGAGTAGACGAAGCCGTACTGACTGGCGCTGGTCGGTAACCAGGTGGTGTCGTGCGCCTCGGTTTGCTGCCAGTAAACCCGCGTGGTCAGCGTATCGATCATCTCGTTGTACGGCGTCCACTCATCAGCAAGATTAATGCCCCAGCGGCGCGAATCGCTCTGCTGTTGCGCAGTGCCCCAAATAGTGTTGCCGCTGCTGCTGTCCCAGGTATCGTAGTGGGTGTGATTGGTTTTGTGGTAGTAATCGAAGGTGGCGCTCAGCTTGTGCTGATCGTTTGGCTGCCAGATGCCCGACGTCATAAAGGCATCCGAGTGCCAGTTGGCCGGGTAGGCGTCTTTTACGCCGCTGTTGTTGCGCGTCTGCTGGCCGTCGCGGCGGCTGTAGACAAACAGGCCGCGCAGTTCATCATCCCCTGCCGCCGCAGTGATGCCGTTGTGCCAGCTGCGATCTGCCGAACTGTAGTCGCTCTGATAACCGAAATAGTGGGTTTTATCGCTGCTGAGGTAGTCGTCCGGCGACTTGTTATGAAACGATACGTTACCGCCGATGGCGGTGTTAGGTTGTTCCACCGATGTAGCGCCCTTCTCAATTTCGACGCTGCCAAACATATACGGGTCGATGTAGTCGCGACCGATACCGAAGGTATTGTTACCGGCGCGACTGACGTACGGACGACCGGTGGCGTCCGGTACCGGAATGCCATCAATATCCAGACCGACACGGTTACTTTCCAGGCCGCGAATGTTGTAGCCGGTATAGCCTGCACGGTCAAAGCCGCTTTTACCGGCTGACGAACCGCCCGCCGCGCCAGTGGCGCTGACCAGCGGCTCATAACGCATGATCGAACCGAAGTCATTGGCGCCGCGTTTTTGCAGATCGCTGGCGGTGAGCGTGGTTTTGCTGCCGGCCTGTTGCTTAGGTGCGGTAACGGTCATTACCGGTTCATTGCTGCTGTTGTTCTCTGCGGAACGCGCCAGCGTACTGCTGTCGCTGGCGGCATAGCTGCAGGCTGCGTGAATGGCTGAAGCAAGGACAGCGACGTTAAACAGACGCTGCCGGAAATTTCCCTGAAGGTTGAAATACATGCGCGAAATACCTGGTTAATTGTTAGTATTCGCTCACTTATTTGCTGCCAGAAAACCACGGCTTTATGCTAAAAGCCGAGAAACAGCGCGTCACGCTGGCCAGATAATGTTATCGATCCCGGCACCTGTGGCACAGTGTCGTGCGCGCTTCAGTGCACAGCTGCCCTGCGTCACTGGCCGCAGCGCCGCAGGGATGCCTGTGGGATTTATAGAGAGTCAAATGATGGCGAAAACAATTTAATGCAATTGGTAATCATTATCAATATCATTTGCATCAGGATGTATCTTTGTGCGCACAATTTGTTAACCTGTGTTTAATCAGGCACTAACAGGAGGGATAAGATGGCAGATAAACCGGCAGTAACCATTCACTACTGTACTCAATGTAACTGGCTGCTGCGTTCGGCGTGGATGGCGCAGGAGCTGCTGCATACCTTTGCCGGCGATCTCAGCGCGGTCACGCTCCAGCCCGGCAGCGGCGGCGTGTTCGAGATCAGCATTGATGGTCAGGTAATTTGGGAACGCAAACAGGAAGGCGGCTTTCCCGATGCGGCAGCACTGAAGCAGCGGGTGCGCGATGTCTGCTGGCCGGATCGCGAACTGGGGCACGTGGACAAGAAGAAACCGTAACGCGCTTAGCTGTTGGCGATCTTCTCTGCCGCGTCCTGCAGCGCCGCCACGACAATTTCCACCGTGGCCGGTGAAATCTGCTCCTGCGACAGCCGGTGATTGAGCGTATAGCGAAGCGTATGGATCGCCTGCTCTACCTGCGGAATGCTGCGGTTGTTAACCAGGATCGCCAGCGAAGTGAGCCGCCCGATAATCACCGCCACGTTTTCGCCATTTTCCGCCAGCAGCGCGCGGCCCGCATCGTTGAGCGCGTAGGCTTTGCGCGTGGCCTGGGCATCCACCACGCGAATGGCGTCCATCTCTTCCAGCAGCGTCAGGTTCGGATAAATAATGCCGGGGCTGGGGGAATATTCGCCTTTCGACAACTCTTCCACCGATTTGATCAGCTCATAACCGTGCGCCGCGCCGCTGGCCAGAAAGTGCAGCATCAGCAGGCGAATATCACTGGCATCCAGCATCCTTTCGCGCCGCTTTCTGCGTGCGCCGGCACAGCTGGCACGCTGTGCCGCATCGGCGTGCGCTGGAACATCCCGCTGCTGTTTCATCGCCTTCCCGGGGTCAGTTGAGGGAGGTTGATAGTAGTCTGGTGCCTGGTAAAATTCAACACAGGCGGCAGCGGGCGGGCGCCGGTTATTTCTGATGCCAGTAAGCGACGGCGCGCACCAGGTCGCTGTGCGCCGCACGTTGCTGCGTAAAGTAATCGCTCAGCTGTTTCACCGCCGCGCCTTCGCCGGTCAGCCAGATAAAGTAGTCATCAGCAGGCAGCACAATCGGGTCCAGCAGCGGCGTCAGCGCCTCAGCCTGCATGTTGCCGCTGCCGAGCCAGCTCACCGTGACGTCCGGCAGGTCGCCAAGATACGCGCGGCCGATTGACTCATCAACACAGGCCAGCAGATGAATCTGCTGTGCCTGCATTTCCTGATAGCGGCGCTTAAACGCCGGCAGACCGGTCTCATCACAGACATAAATCTGACAGGCATAATCCACCGGCACGACGCATGAGCCGCGCGGGCCGCCCATCGCAATGCGATCGCCCGGCTGAGCGGCACTCGCCCAGCTGCTGGCGACGCCGCCGTCGTGGATGTAAAAATCCAGCGTCAGCGAATCGCTGCCGTTAAAGGCCAGCGGCGTATAGTCGCGCGCCGCCGGACGTACGCCGTCAGGCCAGACGATGCCTTCGTCGGTCATGTGTGGCAGCGCCAGCGCACCGCCCAGCGTATCCGGGAAAAAAACTTTGATGTGGTCGTCAAAAGAGGGCGAGTGGAAACCCGCCAGATCGCTGCCGCTAAAGACGATGCGCCAGAAGGCATCGGCCACCCGCGTTTTGCTGGCGACGGTGATGTGACGGAAGCGTAATTCATTGCGCACGCGTTGTGGAGCGCGATGGTGAGTCGGGTTTGGCAACGTTTCTCTCCCTGCAGCGACGGTCCCGCGCTACTGCGCTGCCGCACACCGCTGATGGTGCATGTTATCGAAAATCATTCTCATTAAACGCCTTGCAAGATACCTATGATATATTTTCGACGCAATGCCGAAAAATGCTATTGGCGAAAACGGAACCGGTTTTTGCAATGTGAGGGGGCGTTTGTTGGCGGGGATTTTCACGGCTTGAGGTAGTCGCAAGCCGCACGATATTTGTAGCGGCGCGATTTATCGCGCAATAAATTGCGTCACTAGCGAAAATGCTGCCGTTTTGACAGGAGGTGAGCTGTTAAAGCGTTGAATGACTAAAAACAATGCCGTTGAATATTTGCACGGCAGAACTGCGCATAAAAAAAGCGGAGAGTTGCCTCTCCGCTTGTTACTGTCTGCGCACCCGATTAGCGGGTCAAATCGTCAAAGAACTTCTTTACGCCGTCGAAGAAGCTTTTCGAACGCGGGCTGTTTTTCTCGCCGGTAGGTCCGCCGAAGCTCTCTTCCAGCTCGCGCAGCAGCGCTTTTTGCTTGTCGTTGAGGCTGACCGGGGTTTCCACCACCACGCGACACAGCAGATCGCCGACCGCACCGCCGCGCACCGACTTCACGCCTTTGCCGCGCATGCGGAACAGCTTGCCGGTCTGGGTTTCTGCCGGCACTTTCAGCTTCACGCGACCGTCAAGCGTCGGCACTTCAATCTCGCCGCCCAGCGCTGCCATGGCAAAGTTGATCGGCACTTCGCAGTACAGGTTGTTATCTTCACGCTCGAAGATCGGGTGTTTCTTCACCGAAACCTGCACGTACAGATCGCCAGCCGGTGCGCCGTGTTCGCCCGCTTCACCTTCTCCGCTGAGGCGGATACGGTCGCCGGTATCGACGCCTGCCGGGATTTTCACCGACAGCGTTTTCTGGCGCTCAACGCGGCCATGGCCGTGACAGGCGTTGCACGGATCTTTAATCACCGAGCCGCGACCGTGACAGGTCGGACAGGCTTGCTGCACGGTAAAGAAGCCCTGACGCATCTGTACCTGGCCCGCACCGTGACAGGTCGGACAGGTCTGCGGCTGGGTGCCCGCTTTGGCGCCGCTGCCGTGGCAGACATCACACTCTTCCAGCGTTGGAATGCGGATCTCTTTGGTCACGCCGCGTACCGCTTCTTCCAGCGTCAGTTCCATGTTGTAGCGTAAATCGGCGCCACGTGAGGCGCGCTGACGGCGACCACCACCAAAGATATCGCCGAACACGTCGCCAAAGATATCGCTGAAGTCGGCACCGCCGCCACCAAAGCCGCCGCCGAAGCCGCCACCACCGCCCTGCTCAAACGCCGCATGACCGTACTGATCGTAAGCTGCACGCTTCTGCGCATCGGTGAGGATCTCGTAGGCTTCCTTGACCTCTTTGAATTTCGTCTCGGCCTCTTTATCGCCCGGATTACGGTCCGGGTGATACTTCATCGCCAGGCGCTTATAGGCCTTTTTGATTTCGCGCTCATCGGCGGATTTTGAGACGCCTAAGATCTCGTAAAAATCACTCTTAGCCATTTTTCTCTGCCCTTAACATGATCGCACGGGCGTGGAGAGATCTCCGACGCCCGTGCTGGTTTCAACGGCTGTCAGGCCAGCCGTCGCGCCCGGTCAGGGGCAATTATTTTTTATCTTTAACTTCTTCGAATTCAGCGTCGACAACATCGTCATCTTTCTTCGCTGAAGCGTCGCCAGCATCCGCTGCGCCCGCCTGGCCTTGCTGCTGCGCCAGTTCCATCAGTTTGCTTGAGACTTCCATCAATGCCTGCATTTTGGCTTCGATTTCTGCTTTATCTTCGCCTTTCAGCGCGGTGTTCAGCTCGGTCAGCGCAGACTCGATCGGTGCTTTGTCTTCAGCAGACAGTTTGTCACCGGCTTCATCCAACTGCTTACGGGTGCTGTGAGCAATCTGGTCACCCTGGTTACGGGTCTGTACCAGCTCTTCGAACTTACGGTCAGACTCGGCGTTAGCTTCCGCGTCACGCACCATTTTTTCGATCTCTTCTTCGTTCAGACCTGAAGAAGCTTTGATGGTGATCTTCTGCTCTTTACCGCTGTTTTTGTCTTTCGCAGACACGTGCAGGATACCATCGGCATCGATATCGAAGGTGACTTCGATCTGCGGCATACCGCGCGGTGCAGCCTGAATACCGTCGAGGTTGAACTGGCCCAGTGATTTGTTATCACCCGAACGCTTACGCTCACCCTGCAGCACGTGAATGGTCACGGCAGACTGGTTATCTTCAGCAGTTGAGAACACCTGGCTGTGCTTGGTTGGGATAGTGGTGTTCTTGCTGATCAGCGCCGTCATCACGCCGCCCATGGTTTCGATACCCAGTGACAGTGGGGTAACGTCCAGCAACAGAACATCTTTCACTTCACCCGCCAACACGCCACCCTGAACCGCAGCACCAACAGCCACCGCTTCATCTGGGTTCACGTCTTTACGTGGCTCTTTACCAAAGAACTCGGTCACTTTGGCCTGAACCATTGGCATACGTGTCTGACCACCGACGAGGATCACGTCGTTAATGTCAGAAACAGACAGACCTGCATCCTGCAGCGCAACTTTCAGTGGCTCAATAGAACGGGTCACCAGATCTTCAACCAGTGATTCCAGTTTCGCACGGGTCACTTTGATGTTCAGGTGCTTAGGACCAGTCGCATCCGCCGTGATGTACGGCAGGTTAACGTCGGTCTGCTGCGCAGAAGAGAGCTCAATTTTCGCTTTCTCTGCGGCTTCTTTCAGGCGCTGCATCGCCAGCGGATCGTTGTGCAGATCGATGCCCTGATCTTTCTTGAATTCGGCAACCAGGTAGTTGATCAGACGGCTGTCGAAGTCTTCACCACCCAGGTGGGTATCACCGTTGGTCGCCAGTACTTCAAAGGTTTTCTCGCCGTCGACTTCGTCGATCTCAATGATAGAGATATCGAAGGTACCGCCACCCAGGTCATATACCGCGATGGTGCGGTTGCCCTGGCCTTTATCCAGGCCGTAAGCCAGTGCCGCTGCGGTCGGTTCGTTGATGATACGTTTTACGTCCAGACCCGCGATACGGCCGGCGTCTTTGGTTGCCTGACGCTGCGCATCGTTAAAGTAAGCTGGAACAGTGATAACCGCTTCGGTTACCGCTTCACCGAGGAAATCTTCCGCGGTTTTCTTCATTTTTTTCAGCACTTCTGCAGAGATCTGCGGCGGTGCCATTTTCTGGCCTTTCACATCCAGCCAGGCGTCACCGTTGTCAGAACCGATGATTTTGTACGGCATGATTTTAATATCACGCTGCACTTCTTCGTCCTGCAAACGACGGCCGATCAGGCGCTTGATTGCAAACAGGGTGTTCTGCGGGTTGGTCACCGCCTGACGTTTAGCCGGTTGACCGACCAGAGTTTCGCCATCCCCGGTATATGCAATGATTGACGGTGTGGTGCGATCGCCTTCGGCGTTTTCAAGCACGCGTGCTTTGCCACCGTCCATAATCGCCACACATGAGTTGGTTGTACCCAGGTCAATACCAATAATCTTACCCATCTAAACGTCTCCCACTTAAATTCTTTGCCAAATTGGGTTGTGAAGCAGAGATGCGGTCACGCTGACCACTTTCAACTGCTGCGGCAGATTTTTTTGCTGCCTCACAATGCTTGATGACAACTAAATGGGGCCGCTTCGAAGCGCATCAAGGGTTAAAACTAAAAAAAATTTAGATTCTCTTACCGCGTGAGATCAAAGTGCGGCAAAAGCCACCTGATTATGATGCAGCGCCCCGCGCCCCACCGCTGTTGGCGCGGGCGTTAAACCAATAAACAATAACGCTGCTGCTGAGGAATTATGGGCAACACCACGCTGGCGAATCCCGCCCCACTGGGCCTGATGGGTTTTGGTATGACCACCATCCTGCTCAACTTACACAACACCGGTCTGTTTGAAATGGATGTGATTATCCTGGCGATGGGCCTCTTTTATGGCGGCATCGCGCAAATCCTTGCCGGGCTGCTGGAGTATAAAAAAGGCAACACCTTCGGCCTGACCGCCTTTACCTCCTACGGCAGCTTCTGGCTGACGCTGGTGGCGATTCTGCTGCTGCCAAAAATGGGACTGGCTGCCGCCGCCGATGGCCATTTCCTCGGCGCTTATCTGGCACTGTGGGGCCTCTTCACGCTGTTTCTGTTCTTTGGCACGCTGCGGGCCGCAAAAGTGCTGCAGTTTGTGTTTGCCAGCCTGACGCTGCTGTTTGCGCTGCTGGCTATCGGCCATCTGCTGGATCACGCGGCGCTGCTGCGCATCGCCGGCTGGGTGGGCATCGTCTGTGGTGCCAGCGCCTTTTATCTGGCGATGGGCGAAGTGCTGAACGAGAAGTTTGAGCGCAGCGTGTTGCCGATTGGCGAGTAATCAACGGCGCGCGGAGCCATGCCGCTCCGCGCGCTTCCATTACGATGAATGCAGCGAGACATCCAGCTGCGCATTAGCCTGGCGGCTGTCATGCCATAACCACAGCGCCACCAGCATGCCGATCAGCGCCAGCGCCAGCACGTACCAGGCCGGCGCCATCGGCGTCAGCGACATCATCAGCGTCACACTGATCGGCGTCAGACCGCCAAAGATGGCGTACGACACGTTGTAAGAGAAGGAAATGCCGGTGAAGCGCACCGCCGCCGGAAACGCCCGCACCATAACAAACGGCACCACGCCGACCACGCCCACGCTCAGTCCCGCCAGACCGTACCAGATGAACAGCATCTGCGGCGTGCCGCCAAGCTGCTGGAAAAAGCTCCAGCTGCACAGCGCCAGCAGCAGCGAACCAATCAGTAAGGTACGCGCCGCACCGTAGCGATCGACAATCCAGCCCGCCAGCACGCAGCCGATCAGCAGCATCACGGTCGCGAAACTGTTGGCCTGCAGACTGAGCGCCGCCGGCACGCCATGCTGCTTCTGCATCAGCGTCGGCGCCATCAGAATCACCACCACAATACAGGCTGATAATAGCCAGGTAAGCAGCATCGACACCGCAATACCGCGCTTATGGCTGGCGAGAATGGTCTGTAGCGGCAGTTTTTCCGCCAGCGCTTTGCGCTGCTGCATCTGACGAAATACCGGGGTTTCATGCAGCCAGCGACGCAGATACATCGCCAGCAGGCCAAACAGGCCGCCGAGGAAGAAAGGAATGCGCCAGCCGTGATCGCGTATCGCCGCCGGCGAGAGCGAAGTATTCAGCACCGTCGCCACCAGCGAACCGAGCAGAATGCCGGCGGTTAAGCCTGCAGTCAGCGTGCCGCAGGCAAAACCGATACGCTTCTCCGGCACATGCTCCGCAACAAACACCCACGCGCCCGGCACCTCGCCGCCAATGGCCGCGCCCTGCAATACGCGCATCAGCAGCATCAGTAACGGTGCGGCAATGCCAATGCTGGCGTAGGTGGGCAGCGCGCCCATCGCCAGCGTCGGCAGCGCCATCAGCAGAATACTCAGGCTGAACATCTTCTTGCGCCCGACTTTGTCGCCAAAGTGCGCCATGATGATGCCACCCAGCGGACGCGCCAGATAACCGGCAGCGAAGATGGCAAAGGTCTGCACCTGACGCAGCCATTCCGGGATGTCTGGCGGAAAGAACAGCTCGCCAATCACCGCAGCGAAGAAGACGAAGATGATAAAATCGTAGAATTCCAGCGCCCCGCCCAGGGCAGCCAGCGCCAGGGTTTTGTAGTCCTGGCGGTTGAGTCGACGCGTTGTCAGCGAATCCATAAGAGTGCGGTATCCAGAGGCCATGTCAGTATAGTTGTAAAGCTTCAGTTACTATACCGTCAATATTTTGCCACACCAGTCACTCTGCATTTTATGCCTGAAAACGGCAATTTTCAGACGTTTGTCTCACGCCGTGCGCTTTTCGGGCGAAAAGCTGCTACCACCTCCGGGTGGGTTTCGACGTAAGGCCCTTCCAGCAGCTGTAAACAATAGGGTACAGCCGCGAAAATCCCTGGCACTTTCACCGTACCGTCATCCGCTTTCAACCCTTCCAGCGTCTCTTTAATCGATTTCGGCTGTCCTGGCAGATTGAGGATCAGCGACTGCTTGCGGATCACGCCCACCTGGCGTGACAGAATCGCGGTCGGCACAAACTGCAGGCTGATCTGCCGCATCTGCTCGCCAAAGCCGGGCATCTCGCGGTCGGCTACCGCTAAGGTCGCATCCGGCGTGACGTCGCGCCGGGCCGGACCGGTACCGCCGGTGGTCAGCACCAGGTGGCAAAAACGTTCGTCGACCAGCTCGCAAATCGCCTGCTCAATCATCGGCTGTTCATCCGGAACCAGGCGGGTGTCAATCTCAAACGGTGTCGCCAGCGCAGCGCTAAGCCAGCTTTCCAGCGCCGGAATGCCCTGATCCTGATAGATGCCGTTAGCGGCCCGATCGGACACGGAAATTAAGCCAATACGTAAAGTATCCATAGAGTTATCGCTGTGTTGACCGCAGGGCGGTGAAAAAAGGGGAATGGCAGAAAGGATAATACAAAGCACCAGCGAGGGAAACGCGAAAACCGTGGCGACCGGCAGCCGCCACGGCACATCACCTTACAGCAGTTCGGCGATCATCTTCTCAAGTTTGCCCTGGTCGATGGCAAAGTTGCGGATACCTTCAGCCAGTTTGGTCACGGCCATTGGATCCTGGTTGTGCTGCCAGAAGAACTCCGCTTCGGTCATTTTCGCTGGACGCGCTTTGACTTCGCCGGTGTAGCTCAGTTTGCGCTCGACCGCACCTTCGCTCTCTGCCAACTCTTTCAGCAGGTTTGGTGAGATGGTCAGACGGTCACAACCGGCCAGCTCAATGATCTCGCCGACGTTACGGAAGCTGGCACCCATTACCACGGTTTCATAACCGTGCTGCTTGTAGTAGCTGTAAATTTCAGAAACAGAGACCACGCCTGGATCTTCGTGCGCAGCGTACTCTTTCTTGTCGGTGTTCTGCTTGTACCAGTCAAGGATACGGCCCACGAATGGTGAGATCAGGAACACGCCCGCTTCTGCACATGCACGCGCCTGCGCGAAGGAGAACAGCAGGGTCAGGTTACAGTTGATGCCTTCTTTTTCCAGCTGCTCAGCAGCACGGATGCCCTGCCAGGTTGAAGCCAGTTTGATCAGGATACGGTCGTTGCTGATGCCCGCATCGTTGTACAGTTTGATCAGGCTACGTGCCTTAGCGATGCTCGCTTCGGTGTCGTAAGAGAGACGTGCGTCAACTTCAGTAGAAATACGGCCTGGGATCAGTTTCAGAATTTCCAGACCAATGTTAACGGCCAGCTTGTCAGAAACCAGTGCCAGCTGCTCTTCTTTGTTGCTGCTCTGCTGACGTGCCCAGCTAATGGCTTCGTCAATCAGTTTGCGGTATTCAGGGATTTGAGCGGCGTTGAGGATCAAAGAAGGGTTGGTGGTCGCATCTTGCGGCTGATAGAGCTTCATCGCCGCGATATCACCGGTGTCGGCGACCACAGTAGTCAGCTGACGCAAGGAAGTAAGTTTGTCCGTCATGGTTCTCTTTCTCTTAGGTTGACTGTCAGGGTGTAAAAGGCTGTTGGGATAATATCACGCACAATTCACTGCGCAACATCACGAAGTGCCTCATTACGATAGCGCTAACAAATGGGAGCGATTTGCCGATCCGTGCAGCTTTTTTGCTACACTCGTCGCGACATTTTTCCCCATCTATCCCCTGAAAACAGCGGGTCAACGAGGACAGACACAATGCTGATGGTTATCTCGCCAGCCAAGACACTGGATTATGAAAGCCCGCTGGCAACGTCACGGTTTACCCAACCGGCGCTGTTAGAAAAATCACAGCAGCTGATTGACGTGGCGCGCGATCTTTCTCCGGCGCAAATCGCTTCGCTGATGGGCATCAGCGACAAACTGGCGCACCTCAACGCCGACCGTTTCAGCCAGTGGCAGCCGCCCTTCTCACCCGATAACGCGCGGCAGGCGATTCTGGCCTTCAAAGGTGATGTTTATACCGGTTTGCAGGCTGAGAGCTTCAGCGAGGCCGACTTTGATTTTGCCCAAAAACACCTGCGCATGCTTTCGGGGCTGTACGGCCTGCTGCGCCCGCTGGATTTGATGCAGCCGTACCGTTTAGAGATGGGCATCAAACTGGCGAATCCGGCCGGCAAAGATCTCTACAGCTTCTGGGGCGACCTGCTGACGCAAAAGCTCAACGACGCGCTGGCGGAACAGGGCGATGACGTGCTGATCAACCTCGCCTCCGATGAGTATTTCAAAGCCATCAAGCCGAAGCAGCTGAATGCCGAGCTGGTTAAGCCGGTGTTCCTCGATGAGAAAAACGGTAAGTTCAAGGTGATCAGTTTCTACGCCAAGAAGGCGCGTGGCCTGATGAGCCGTTACGTGATTGAGAAGCGCCTGACGAAACCGACGCAGCTGAAGAAGTTTGATGTTGACGGTTATTTCTTTGATGCGGCGGAGAGTAAGGGTAACGAGCTGGTATTTAAGCGCCGCGAGCAATAACGCCAGTTTTACCTGAATCGTAGCGGCGCAAATTAATGCGCGTCTGTTAAAAACCCGCGCGTTAAATCGCGCCGCCAGAAAAATGCATAACGGGCCGATGTGACCGGCCCGTTGGGTATTTACTTCAGCAAAAACGCCCGCAGCGCGGCGAAATCCGCCTTCATGGCATGCGACAGCAGCGGCAAATCGGCGCGCGCGGCCAGCGCTTCCGGCAGCGGCAGTGGCTGGCCGAGAATCTCTTCCACGCTCTCCTTAAACTTCGCCGGATGCGCGGTGCCGAGGAACAGGCCAAACTCCCCTTCCTGCAGCTGATCGCGCAGCAGACGATAGGCAATCGCCGCGTGCGGTTCTGACAGGTAACCCAGCTCTGCCAGCTCGCGCATGGTGGCTTTGGTGGTCTCATCCGACACTGCGCCGTAGGCCAGATCGGTCAGGCGCCAGGTTTTGCGGCGGAACAACTCTTCCACGCGCGGCCAGTTGTTAGGCTGGCTGACATCCATCGCGTTCGACAGCGTTGCCACGGTCGCGTTCGGCTGCCACTGACCGTCGGCAAGGAAGCGCGGCACGGTATCGTTGGCGTTGGTCGCGGCGATAAAGCGCTTGATCGGCAGACCGAGCGATTTCGCCAGCAGACCGGCCGTGAGATCGCCAAAGTTACCGCTTGGCACCGACACCACCAGCTGATTACGTTTCTCCTGCGGCAGCTGCGCCACCGCCTCAAAGTAATAGCAAATCTGTGCCAGCAGACGGCTGATATTGATGGAGTTAGCCGAGTTCAGGCCGATGGCTTTCTTCAGCTCTTCATCATCAAACGCCTGCTTAACCAGCGCCTGGCAGGCATCGAAGTCGCCATCGATCGCGATAGTTTCAATGTTGCCGCCCAGCGTACAGAACAGCTTCTCCTGCAGCGGACTGATTTTGCCCTGCGGATACAGGATGACCACGCGCACGTTTTCCATGCCGTAGAACGCGTGCGCCACCGCTGCGCCGGTATCGCCGGAGGTCGCGGTCAGAATGGTGATCTGCTCATCCGCGCCAGACACGTACGACAGCATCTGCGCCATGAAGCGCCCGCCGAAATCTTTAAACGCCAGCGTCGGACCGTGGAACAGTTCCAGGCAGGCCACATCGTCGCTCACCTGGCTCACCGGGGCCGGGAAAGCAAAGGCGTTCTTCACGCGCTCGGCCAGCTGGTGCGCGGCAATTTCATCGCCGATGTAAGCAGAGAGAATCTTGCTGCTGCGGCTGACGAAATCCATCTCCAGCATCGCATCAATGTCGGTCAGCTCGAATTCCGGCAGTTCCAGCGGGAAAAACAGCCCCTGCTGCGAGCCGAGGCCCTGTTTCACGGCCTGCGCGAAGCTAACCTGCTCGTTATGATCCTTAAGGTTGTAGAGTTTCATGCGTTATCCCAGTTTACGTGCGCCAGCCGTATCAAGACGGCAGATATGGACGAAGCCTTCCTCGTTCTGCAGATAGTGCTGGCTCAGCCAGTCCGCCATCCGCTGTGCCGTTGCCATCTCGTTGCAAACGGCGAAAAGTGTCGGGCCAGAGCCCGAAATACCGCAGGCCAGCGCGCCAATGTCGCTGGCCGCCTGCCGCGCCTCCGCAAAGCCCGGCAGCAGTTTGGTGCGATACGGCTCGGCGATCACATCCTGCATCAGTTTAGCCGCCAGCAGCGGCTGACGGGTGTGGCAGGCGTGAATAAAGCCGGCCAGCAGACGACCATGTTTGATGGCATCCTGCTTGCGATACTGCGCCGGCAGGATGGCGCGTGCTTCCGCCGTGGAGACTTTGATGCCCGGATAAGCCATTACCCACAGCCAGTCATCAAAGCACGGCACCTCCTGGCTGATGATCCCGTTCTCTTCAATCATCAGCTGTACGCCGCCGAGGAAGCACGGCGCGACGTTGTCATAGTGCACGCTGCCGGAGATGCGCCCTTCCAGCTCGCCCATCAGCGCCAGCAGCTCGGTGTCGTTAAGCGGCTGGCCGCAGAACTCATTCATCGCCATCAGGCCGGCCACCACCGAGCAGGCGCTGGAACCGAGGCCTGAACCAATCGGCATGTTTTTCTCCAGCGTCATCGCCACCGGAACGTCTTTACCAATCGCCTGGCAGAAACGCTGCCAGCACTGGTAAACGATGTTGTCCTGCGGATCGGCGGGCAGTTTGCTGACAAAGCGCCCTTTATTCTGCAGGCTAAACTGGTCTGCCGCTTCGACCGAGACGCAGTCGCCCAGCAGCGAGCCATCCACCGGCGAAACCGCCGCGCCCAGCACATCAAAGCCGACGCTGACGTTACCTATCGAGGCCGGTGCATAAATTTTTACCATCATTAAACTCCCAACTTCCACGTCAGCGTGCGCAGCAAATCGGCAAACACACCCGCCGCGGTGACATCATTCCCCGCGCCATATCCGCGCAGAACCAGCGGAATCGGCTGATAATAGCGGCTGTAAAACGCCAGGGCGTTCTCGCCGTTCTTCACTTTGTACAGCGGATCGTTGCCGTCCACCGCATCGATTTTAACTTTGCAGGCGCCGCCCTCTTCAATCGCGCCGACGAAGCGTAACACTTTACCCTCATCACGCGCTTTGGCAACGCGCGCGGCAAAGGCGTTGTCCAGCTCCGGCAGCCGCGCCATAAACTGATCGACGTCGGCGATGTCCGTCAGGCTGGCGGGCAGCAGCGGTTCGATGTCGATGTCGCTCAGCTCCAGCTGATGACCCGCCTCACGCGCCAGAATCAGCAGCTTACGCGCCACGTCAGTACCGGACAGGTCGTCACGCGGATCCGGCTCGGTAAAGCCCAGCTCGCGCGCCATGCGGGTGGCTTCGGACAGCGTCACGCCCTCATCCAGCTTGCCGAAGATAAACGACAGCGAGCCCGACAGGATGCCGGAGAATTTGATCAGCTCATCGCCGGCGTTCAGCAGGTTCTGCAGGTTTTCAATCACCGGCAGACCGGCACCGACGTTGGTGTCGTAAAGGAACTTACGGCGCGATTTCGCCGCCGCCGCACGCATCTGCTGGTAGTAATTCCACGACGAGGTATTGGCCTTTTTATTCGGCGTGACCACGTGGAAACCTTCGGCGAGGAAGTCCGCGTACTGATCGGCCACCGCCTGGCTGGAGGTACAGTCGACGATCACCGGGTTGAGCAGATGGTACTCTTTCACCAGACGAATCAGCCGGCCGAGGTTAAACGGCTCTTTGGCTTCCGCCAGCGCCGCCTTCCAGTTGCTGAGGTCGATGCCGTGCACGTTGGTCAGCAGCGCATGCGAATTGGCGATGCCGCACACGCGCAGATCGATATGCTTGCCCTTCAGCCACGCCTGCTGACGGTGCAGCTGCTCAAGCAGCGCGCCGCCGACGCCGCCGACGCCCACCACAAACACTTCGATCACCTGATCGGTGGCGAACAGCATCTGATGCACCACGCGCACGCCGGTGGTGACGTCATCGTTGCTGACCACGACCGAAATGGAGCGCTCAGAGGAGCCCTGAGCAATCGCCACGATATTGATGTTGGCGCGTGCCAGCGCCGAGAAGAATTTAGCGGAGATGCCGCGCAGCGTGCGCATGCCGTCGCCCACCACCGAAATCACCGCCAGCTGCTCCAGCACGTCGAGCGGATCGAGCAGGCCATCTTTCAGTTCGAGGTAGAATTCCTCTTCCAGTACGCGACGCGCGCGCGCCTGCTCGCTCTGCGGCACGCAGAAGCTGATGCTGTATTCGGAGGAGGATTGGGTAATCAGCACCACGGAAATGCCGGTGCGCGACATCGCGGCAAACACGCGCGCCGCCATGCCCACCATCCCTTTCATGCCCGGACCGGAGACGTTAAACATCGCCATGTTATTAAGATTGGTGATGCCTTTTACCGGATTTTCATCCACTTCGCCTTCGCCGCCAATCAGGGTGCCTGGCGCCTGAGGATTGGCGGTATTTTTGATTAAGCATGGAATCTGGAACTGAGCAATCGGCGCGATGGTGCGCGGGTGCAGCACTTTGGCACCAAAGTAGGAGAGCTCCATCGCTTCCTGATAGGACATCGACTTCAGCAGACGCGCATCCGGTACCTGACGCGGATCGCAGGTGTAAACGCCATCGACATCGGTCCAGATTTCACAGCAGTCCGCGCGCAGACACGCCGCCAGCACGGCCGCCGAGTAGTCGGAGCCGTTGCGCCCCAGCACCACCAGCTCGCCCTTCTCATTGCCGGCGGTGAAGCCCGCCATCAGGATCATGTGGTCGGTCGGGATCTGGCTGGCCGCGATACGCCGGGTGGATTCGGCGATATCCACGGTCGATTCAAGATAGTGGCCCACCGCCAGCAGTTTTTCGACCGGATCGATCACCGTCACTTTGTGGCCGCGCGCCTGCAGCAGCGCTTCCATGATGGCTATCGACTGCTTCTCACCGCGACAGATAATGGCGGCGTTCACGGCATCCGGGCACTGACCCAGCAGGCTGATGCCGTGCAGCACCTGTTTCAGCTGGGCAAACTCCAGCTCAACGCGGGTTTTCAGGCCATCGTAATCGAAACCAGGCTGAGCGTCGGCCAGCCCCTGCAGCAGTTCGGCAAAAATGCGTTCGGCATCGCTGATATTCGGCAGCGCATCCTGGCCGCTGATGGTTTTCTCAATCATCGCTACCAGATGATTGGTGATTTTCGCTGGCGCAGAGAGCACGGTGGCAACCTGTCCCT
>NZ_JASEWO010000267.1:0-4220 GCF_030024295.1 Pantoea sp. Pa-EAmG | reverse complement strand
GCATCAAACATAAAAAAACCGGCCTAAGCCGGTTTACGTGTAATGATGTTATCAGACGCTACATGCGGGTAACCAATCTGCTTCGCTGTCTTCATGTAATGTGAGATTAGTTTGTATGCCGTTATTTGTTCTGCGCTTGAGCAGTACCCGCTCATACTCTTTCAGCGTCTGCGGCACAGCTTGGCCAAAAGCCGTCAGACTGAGCGGGTGCTGATGGCCGCGTGAATCCATGAATGACAGGTACGCATGATAGAGATAGCGCTTCGGGTTTATCGGGCGAATATTGGCATTGCCGATGAACAGCCCGTTCGGCGTGCTCAGTGGCATCAGATAGCCGCAGAAATCGACCAGCGGATCGGTCAGTCGCTTTATCTCCAGCGCCTCGCCGGACGTCTGTTGCGCCTGTAGCAGCGCGCGGGCCTCCTCTGGCTGGCTGAAGCGCTGCATCAGATGGCGTACGATAACGGCTAGCTCGGTGCTGATTTTATCCAGTAGCTGCGGATCGCGCTCTTTCGCCGGTATCGCTTCCGGGAAAGTGAGTATTACCCGACGACGCGAAACGCCACCGCTGCGATCGCTGAAACGCATAGGATTGTTATTCACCGCCAGAATCACCGCCGGAATGTGCGTTGAATAGGCGTCACGATATTTTGGGTCAATTGCCACCGCATCGCCACCGGTTATCGCTTTGATGCCCGCGCCGTCTCCGCTCCATTTCTCCTGGTCTGGCAGGATAACCAGCGAGAAGCCCACTACGCTGGCGCGCTCGCGGGAGGATTCCAGCGTGTCGATGGTGGCTGAAGTTGTGTTGTCTTTTCCGGCCAGCAGAGTGGCAATCGAGGCCATCACGCTTTTACCGCTGCCGCCGGGACCGGTCACCTCAAGAAACATCTGCCAGTCATAGCGGTTTGCCAGCACCATAAATAACGCCGCGAGAATGCGCTCCTGCTTGTCGTGACTGTGTCCGGCGGCCCGCGTTAACCAGCGCCAGAAGGCCGGGGCGTGGTCTGCGAGATTTTCACCAGGACGCGGTGCGGTGTAGTCCACGCTGTTGACGGTGCGCAGCCAGTGTTCGCGGCGGTGCGGGCTGAAGGTATCTGTTGTGGTGTCATATACACCGTTACGGAAGCCAATCAGGCGGCGGGGCGGTTCACCCATCTGCGGCACCATCAGCTTGAGCGTGTCCAGCACGCTGCCGATACCGGCAGCGGAGAACGGTGCGCGCACCTTCTGAAAGAGCGCGGCGATTTCCCGGCGCAGCGTTTTCGCCTCCATCACCAGCCATGCGCCGTTCTCATAGCGGCAGATTTCCTCCCCGACCGGCGGCACGGCCAGTGCCTCACCGTAATGGGCGACCAGCAGCTCGGCTTTCTGGCTGGCGCTCATGGCTTTCAGGTCAGCCTCGCTGACGGATTCAAACGGGCTAAGCGGCTGCGGCTGGGTGAAAGTGGTGAGCTGCGCCTGCGTGGAGATATCACCCTGCGCCTGCCAAACGTCGTTCCAGTCACCCGCAACCGGCGGCAGTGCGGCTTTCCCGCCGCAGGCTTTCGCCGCTTCCTCTGCCTTTAACTGGCCGGTGCCGTTGTCGTCACGGTCGGCGGCAATCATCATCAGCGCGCCGGGGTATGATTCACGCAGCCGTTTTGCCAGCGCGGGCAGGTTGTTGGCGCTCAGCGCCACGTATACCGCCTGCCCGGTCAGCCGGTGCACGGTCAGGCCGGTGGCATATCCTTCCGTGAGCCACAGCGTTTTGCCGTCCGGCTCGCCTGCCAGCCAGTAGGTGCCTTTCACCTGCCCGCCGGGCAGGGTGCGCTTGTCGCCTGCGGCGCTGATGAGCTGCACGTTAACGGCCGTGCCGTCTTCGCCGGTCAGCGGGATGAGCATATCCCCGGCAGCAAAGCTGACGCCGCCACAGCGCAGCGCATTAGCAAGTGTGAGCGCCTGCGTACCGTGCAGCCCTTTGGCTAAAAGGTAGGCGTTGTCCGTGCGGCTGACGGCGGCGGCGATAAGAGCCTGTGCCCGTGCGGCGGCGTCTGCCTGTGTGCGGCTTTTGTCTGCGGCTTCATAATGCATAACCGGGGCTGATTCCGGCAGCATGCCGAGCATTCCGGCTACCTTCATGGCGGCCTCTTTAGCGCTGATACTGAGCGCCTTTTCCACCAGGCTAAGGCCGTCACCGGCCCCGCACTGGTTACACAGCCAGGTTCCGCGCCCGTCCTGATTGTCGAAGCGGAAGCGGTCTTTACCGCCGCACGCCGGGCAGGCACCGTGCCTCCCTCCGGCGAGCACGCTGATACCGAGGGCGGGCAGAAGCTGCGGCCAGAATCCGGTGGCCGCCTTTACGGTGTCAGAGACGATATGTTTCATCTGCATGTTCTCCCTCAGTGCAGCGTGATGCGGCTTACGGCCGCAAGCTGGCTGCGGAAAAGTTCATCCATCATGGTGACGCCGAGCTGCGTCAGGCGCGGCGGCGCGGTCAGCAAATCAGGCTCAACCATATCGCCCAGCATGGTGCAGGCCATCTCCATGCCCGTATCGGGGCCGTGACGGCGCACATAAAAGTTTTCCAGCTCAAGGGCGATGGTCATCTGAAGCTCATCGAGCGTGGCTGATACGGTAATTCCGAGGTCTTTGCAGGCATTCAGATAGCCCTGCGCCAGCGCGCGGCGGTAAACGGCGGTGCGTACCTCAACGGGCAGGCAGGAGTGATTAGCGGTCATCATGGCGGACCTCCGTGGCTAACATGCGGGATTCACAGGTTTCAACAACTTTACCGAGCTGGTCGGTGAGCAGAGCGACGACCGCGGCAAGCGCCGCGCCGTCCGGCACACAGCCGCGCGCGCTCAGGCAGTTCACCGAGTCGAACATATCGAGCACGGTCACGCCGACCGTGTGCGCGTGCAGCAGACGCAGATAGTCAGCGTGGGGAATGGGGTAGGTGTCATGGTTGTTCAGGTGCTGAGAAAGAGTGTTCATGGCGCCACCGCCTTAACCGGCAGACGACCGGCAAAGGACAGGACGTAATCACGGGCGAGGCTGGCACGGGCGCTGCGCTCATCGCCTGCTACAGTGCGCAGCATGCAGGGACGGGCGGCGGCATCAGTGCGGCGCACGGCGGCAAAAATAAAGGTGAATTCGGGGTGAGCGGCAGTAAGGGCCGTTGTCATGAGGACAATCTCCATTGAGTAGCGGTTAACGCCACCACCGGAGCTGCAAATCTCATGGGTGGTGGCCCGAACGGGGTTTGCAGTACCGGCCTCAATGGATACCGGCCAGCCCGAGGGCTGCCCCGCCCGGACCACCATTATTTGACAGCGGCTGCGGTCTAAGAACCACAGCCTGAAAAATGGGTAAGCCAGAGCAATGACACAAAAAAACACGCTTGGCGCGTGTTGTGTCGCCATTGAGTTACACGGGCTGCAAATCCCGGCTGCCGATTTTGCGGCAGCACGAAAACTGTATAACGGCCGCTCGCCAGAGAAAAGGCTTTTTTCACTCATCGGGGCGTTTTCCTCAGCAATCGGTCAGGACGTGATCGGATTGCTGCGGATTTGATCGGAATTCACCGTCCTCTTTCTTTGCGCTTCGCTTTGCAGGCTTCGCTTTCTGACTAAGCACGGAAATATGACCATACATCCCGCTGGTAAAGGCCGGTGCCGTGGCGGGTTTGCCGCTCACTGCTGCCGTCAGGCTTTCCGCGACAAAGGCGGCTTCTTCGCGGGTGAGGGAGTAAGTTTTCGTGCCAAAATTCAGCTTAATCATGCTGCACCTCCGGCACGCTGCGCGATGCGGGCCTGCATCCAGCCGTCAATCTCTGATGCCAGCCAGGCGACGTTTTTACCGCCAAGTGAAATCTGCGAGGGGAACAGCTCCCGGCTGATTAAGTCGTAAATGGTCGAGCGTGACAGACCGCAGGTGCTGATGACTTCCGGCAGACGCATAAAGCGATCACGTGGATAAACGGTATCGCGGGTTACTGGGATGGCGGGTGCCGGTACAGATGAAACTGCGTGCATGGTGTTACCTCATTATGAGTCCGACCGGTGCTGTCCGGTTACGGTAGTGTCTTCAGGTAACCCCCTATTTTGAGAATATTTTTTGCTGTGTAAACAACCCTGTTTTGACTTATGACCAGTTAGGTTAGCCTGAAAAACAATCAGTTTATTTAATTTGGTGCAGTGTGATGCAGTGAAGTGCAGTCAGTAAAAATTAAAGAGGTT
>NZ_JASEWO010000266.1:0-4223 GCF_030024295.1 Pantoea sp. Pa-EAmG | reverse complement strand
AGGAGCGCTTGCAACGGCGCTGCAATAACCTTCCGCACAAACCGTAGCGGCGCAATTTATTGCGCAAAAAACAGCGGCGCAGCGGTCGGATTAGCGCGATAAATCGCGCCGCTACGATGCGGTGCGATCAGCGAGCATGGCGATTGAATCAGCCCGTGCCGTCACGTCAGATTAAAATACCGGTCCGGCTGGCTCGCTGCCGGCAGCGGGAAATCGTTGTTCATCGCTTTCAGATTGCGTTCGATATTCACGCACAGCGCGTCCAGCGGCAGGTGATTGGGCGCGGTGCCGAACGGATCTTCCAGCTCCTCCGCCAGCGACTCCAGCGACAAAAAGGTGTACGAAATAAACACCGACACGAGCGGCGTCATCAGGTGCAAATCCGCCACCAGTGCGAACGGCAGCAGGGTGCAGAACAAATACACCGTGCGGTGCAGAATCAGGCTGTAGGCGAAGGGAATCGGTGTGCTGGCCAGCCGGTCGCAGCCACCCAGATACGCCGACAGATGGTTGAGGTTGTCATCAATACTCTGCCAGACGATATCCGTCACTAATCCCTCATCACGCCGCTGCGCCAGCCATTCGCCCATGCATAACATGATTTGCGAGGTCGGCATCGGATGGCCGAGCACCGCGGCGTGCCACGCGGGCGGCAACAGCCGCTGCAGATCGGCTTGCGCATCGGTTTTACGCAGCCGGTGTTTCAGGCTCCAGCTAAATGCCAGCTGCAGCCCGATAAACTCCTGCACCTGTTCCGCACGCAGTCCGCGCAGCGTTTTCACCTGGCGCAGCAGCGAGCGCTGAGTAATGTGCATATTGCCCCACAGCGTGCGCGCCTCGATAAAGCGCGCGTAGCTGGCGTTATTGCGAAAGCCAAGAAAGATGGCAATCGACACGCCAATCAGGCTGAACGGTGCGGTGGTCAGGTGAATGCCGAGCGTGGAATACCAGGGATAACCCAGTATGGCGATCACTGACATCAGCAGGTTAAGCGACAGGCGGAACGCAATGCGAGACAGCACTGAGCCGTGCCAGTCAAACAACCGGAGAAACCAGTGTTGATGAGGACGTACGATCATTTTGCGATGGTGTTTTTTATGATTTTGTCGCCACAGATTACGCCCGTCGCAGGCGCAGAATCAACGCCGGTGAGCCGCTGTTTAACCAGCAAAAACGCTGCGCTTGGGCGAATTAACCTATTTAAATCAAGCTTCTAAAAACGGTTTGAACAAGTTGTAAAATTCTTTGCGTTATCTCTTTGTCCGCGCTTTCTCTAAAGTTTATTCCAGCAGCACAACACACAAATTTAAAACCACTTTAGAGGAAACTATCATGTCTAAACTCGACCTGCTTGACCCACAGAACTCAACCCTGATCTTCATCGACCACCAGCCACAGATGGCGTTTGGTGTCGCCAATATTGACCGCCAGCAGCTCAAAAATAACACCGTCGCCCTGGCGAAAGCGGGGAAAATTTTCGACGTGCCGGTGATTTACACCTCGGTAGAAACGGAAAGCTTCAGCGGCTACATCTGGCCAGAACTGCTGGCGGTGCACCCGGAATCGAAGCCGATTGAGCGTACCTCCATGAACTCCTGGGAAGACGCGAAATTTGTCGAGGCGGTAGAGAAAACCGGCCGCAAAAAACTGATCATCTCGGCGCTGTGGACCGAAGTGTGCCTGACCTTCCCGGCTCTGATGGCGCTGAAAGCCGGTTACGAAGTGTATGTGGTGACCGATACCTCCGGCGGCACCAGTGTTGATGCGCACGAACGTTCCGTGCAGCGCATGGTGCAGGCGGGTGCGGTGCCGGTGACCTGGCAGCAGGTGCTGCTGGAGTACCAGCGCGACTGGTCACGCAAAGAGACCTACGATGCGGTGATGGATCTGGTGCGTGAGCACAGCGGTGCCTACGGCATGGGCGTCGACTACGCCTACACCATGGTGCACAAAGCGCCGCAGCGTCAGGGCTGATTCAGCGGTGGTGCGGCAGGCGGGCTTTCAATGCGTCGATAAACAGCCGCAGCGCCATCGACTGATGCCGGTTCGGCGGGAACCACAGCGCGATTCCCGCCGACTGAATGCGCCAGTCGGCCAGCAGCTCCACTAATTTCCCCTGCTGCAGTGCCTCGCTAACATACAGCGAAGGCACGAACGCAATCCCTGAACCGTTGATGGCCGCGCGCGCCATCAGCGCGTTATTGTCTAACGTCAGCGTACCCGGCACGTCAATCTCCAGGCTTTCTTCCGCTCGCTGATACTCCCAGCGATAGCGTTTGCCCCCGGGCAGGCGATGACGAATACACTGCTGCTGCAGTAAATCCTGCGGCTGACGCACCGGCGCGTGCGCCGCCAGATAGTCGGGCGAGGCCACGGTAACGAAGGTCAGCGGGCCGCCGAGCGCAATCGCCACCATATCCTGCGGCACATCTTCAATCAGCCGGATGCCGGCATCAAACCCGGCGGCGGTGATATCCACCAGCGCGCCCTGGGCGGAGAAATCAAGCTGAATACCGGGATAGCGCGCGCTGAACTCGGGCACCACCTGATCCAGCAGCAGGCCAATCACCACATCGCTGGCGCTGATGCGCAGCGTACCGTACTGCTGCTGGCGGCTCAGGCTGACGTCGTGCAGCACCTCATCCATCTGATTGAGCAGCGGCGCGAGGCGCTGTAATAGCTGCTCACCGGCGTCGGTCAGCGACACGCTGCGTGTGGTGCGCTGAAACAGCTGCACGCCGAGGTTGTGCTCCAGCGTTTTCACCAGGTGGCTGAGCGAAGATCGCTTCAGGCCAAGCAGCTCGGCAGCGCGCCGGAAGCTGCGCTGCTCGCCCAGCGTTTTGATCGCCTGCAGTTCGTGCCATGAAGGGCGTTTCATTGGTGGTATTTCCTCACCAGGTCATGTGCGATTGGGGAGATTATGACCACCAGTAAAGCGATCTATCATCAGGTTTTCAACATGAGGAGCGCAAAATGAAAACCTGGTTAATTACCGGTGCCAGCAGCGGACTGGGCCGACTGATGAGTGAACGTTTACTTGAGCGCGGCGATCGCGTGGTGGCAACGGTGCGCCGCGAGCAGGCGCTGGAAGATTTGCAGCAGCAATATGGCGATCGGCTGCTGGTGATGCGGCTGGATCTGGCCGAAACGGCCAGTATCGCTCCGGCCATCGCCACCGCCTTTGCCCGCGTCGGGCGTATTGATGTGGTGGTAAGCAACGTCGCTTACGGTCTGTTTGGCGCGGCGGAAGAGCTCAGCGACGCGCAGATTGCACGCCAGATCGCCACCAATCTCACCGGATCGATCCAGCTGATTCGCGCCGTCATCCCGCATTTGCGCCAGCAGGGCGGTGGCCGCATTGCGCAGATCTCTTCCGAGGGCGGTCAGGTGGCGTATCCCAATTTCAGCCTGTATCACGCCAGCAAATGGGGAATTGAAGGTTTTGTCGAAGCGGTGCGCCAGGAAGTCGCCAGCTTTGGCATCGAGCTGCTGCTGGTGGAGCCGGGCCCGACCGCCACCAATTTTGCCTGCGGGCTGGATATCGCTGCGCCGCTCGACGCCTATCGCGACAACGCGTCCGGACAGTTGCGTCGGGCGATTGAAGCGGGTGACTTTGCTATATTGGGTGATGCCGGAAAATGTGTGGCGGCCACGCTGGCGACGCTGGATCAGGAAACGATGCCGCTGCGGCTGGCGCTGGGCAGCACGGCCTATCAGCACATCGAAGCCGCGCTGGAAGCCCGGCTGGCAGAGCTGCGCGCGCAGAAAGCGCTGGCGTTTGGCGCGGATGCGTAACTTTACCGTGTAACCTGGTCGCGCAGATCGTTATTAATGGCGGTCTGCGGCTGGTTAACACGGATTGGCTGACATCATTAGCCCTTTAATTTACCTTAACCATAAAAACGGTTTTTATTTTCGTTTTTAACGATATGCTTCAATAGATATTGGCATTTATCAACAACATTGCTGGCATCTTTAAAACCCTGTTCAATCACGGCAATATTTAATACATGGTCGTCATGGTTAAACTGCACTGATTCGGTATCGCACATGTTCCAGGCACGCGTTGTCGCTTCTGTCCAGTGATGAACGCTTTCTCCGGACCAGGCAATATTCTCTTTAAGCATTTTCACTGGGTTTCCGCCCCAGCAGCTATTGGAGTGTATCGTTTTCCCCGCCACCAGACTCATGGCACCAATTACGCTGCCGGAGTGGATCGATGA
>NZ_JASEWO010000265.1:0-4252 GCF_030024295.1 Pantoea sp. Pa-EAmG | reverse complement strand
TATCCTGGATGGAGTTAATCCGCGGAATTTAAGACTATTACCCAAGTGTAAAGCTAAGCTTTGGCCCTGTCTTTAACCCGCGGAAAATATAAATCTGAGTGGCTATTCTTCGGACGATAACATCAGGCGAAGCCGGCCGCCGGCTCCCCAGACGTGACATTGCCAGGCATCGGCGCGCTGGCTGATTTGATTAAGATGGGTGCTGCCCATAGTGCCAAGCGGCACACCGTTACTGAGCTGGATTTGCTGAGTATTGATGTGCAGCGTGGCATTCAGACCGGCTGAGACCAGAATCAGATTTTTCAACTGACGATGGTAGTAGCCCACCAGCAGCGGGAACTGACCGTTCAGGTTGGCCTGACGCAACAGCATATTCACCTGGCGCAGCAGACCATTGAGTTCCGGCAGACGCTGCTTTTGCCCGGACAGTTGCTCCTGCAATAAACCGTTGAACAGTGCTCTGAGCAATAATGCAGCCAGCACGCCGTTGTCGCCGGCACGCGTTACGTCAAGGCAATAAAACGCCAGATCTTTGTCCGACAGCGCGGCAATATCCAGCACCAGCCCCGGCTGTTCCGCCATGGTGAGTTGACGGTAGTTTATGCGGCAGCTGGCGATGGTTTGCTGGACTGGCGGTTGCAGTTGTTTGAGCAGCTTGGCGGCAGCGAGCGGATCGCGCACCAGGGCATCCCAGTCCTGAAACAGCTGTTCATCTTCTTCCACTTTCGAGGTGAACATCGAAGGATAGAGGCACTCAAACACCGCTTCACGGAAACGTTCCAAGTTTTTTAGCGGCTTGAGCAGCACGTCCTGCACGCCAAGGCGCAGCACGTGGGCAATGTCAGCCATGTTCTGCGTGGCGGAGATGATCAGGATGGGCACGCTATTACCGCGTGTACGAATTCGCTCGACAAACTCAATACCGCCCATGCGCGGCATTTCCAGATCGCAAATGACCAGGTCCACTGACTGCGCGGCGAGTAAACTCAGGCCGTCGAGTCCGTCGCCCGCTTCGAACGTGCTGGCTCCGAGGCCAGTTAACAATGTGTCCAGCAATGAACGGAAAACGACCTCATCTTCGACAATGAGTATCTTTTTGCCGATTAGCGGTTTTTCCATTCTCTCCCCCTGCGTACCAGATATTTCAATAGTGGTTCATAAAACGCCGTTGCGCCTTTCAGAATTGGCTGAAGTCACAACCCCCGTGAATGAACAACTGATTATCTGCTACGGACCAGCGGTAATAGTTCATCCATTTTTTTCTCCACGGCGGCCTTGCCTGCCGCAATGGCCTCTTCAGCCCGATGAAAGTCCAGCGTTGAAATCTGCGGACAAAAAGGCTGAATCAGCACATCCGGCGGATCGCCTGCCATACGGTTACGTTTCAGGCGATTTTCCAATACCTGGATTGACGTTGACATAATTTCCATCGCGCCTGGAGACTGGCTGGCGCGCCGATGGGTAAACCCCATCAGACGCTGGCGCAGTTTTTTGCCCCAGCTCAGCGCTTCTGCCGCTGCCGCCTCTTCACCGCTCTGCGGCGTGACCGACAGCAGATCCTGCTGCATCAGGTGCGCATCATGTTGCAGGTCAACGGCAATCACAATGTCAGCGCCCAGCGCGCGGGTTAGCGAAATCGGCACCGGATTGACCACCGCACCATCCACCAGCCAATAACCATTGTAGCCAACCGGAGGCAATAAGCCTGGCATACTACACGATGCACGCACCGCCTGGTGCAAATCCCCTTCGGTCAGCCACAGCTCGCGTCCGGTGCTGAGGTTGGTTGCCACCACGCCAAAGCGCTTATCCGCGTCTTCGATGAGCTCGTTAGGGATCAGCTGACGGATATGGCTAAACACCCGGTCGCCGCGCAGCAGGCCGCCACGCTGCCATGAGAGGTCCATCAGACGGATAACATCCCAGTAGCGAAATGCGCTGACCCACTTCTCCATCAACGCCAGACGGCCGTTGACGTAGGCAGAACCCACCAGTGCGCCGACGGAACAGCCGGCGACGACATCCACCTCAATACCGGCGCGCTCCAGCGCGTTGATGACACCAATATGCGCCCAGCCTTTGGCAGCGCCCGATCCCAGGGCCAGCCCAATCCTGACTTTTCTCATCTCACCTCGTGATCAACCTGATGCGTAGCTTCACGCTGGCCAGTCGGCTAACATAGCGCACACTTTCATTAACTTTAATCACTCTCAGGAGATGATGTGTCCGAAAAGTGCCCCTGCTGCAGCGGAGAGCAGTATAGCCTATGTTGTCAGCCCTTTCTGAACGGGCAACAAACGCCACAGCGCGCTGAACAGTTAATGCGCTCGCGTTACAGCGCTTACGTTAAGCAAAACGCCGCCTGGCTGGTAGAAACCTGGCATCCCAGCCAGCGCGTGGCCGGACTGGAGACGCTATTATCCGAAAGTTTCGCCACCACAGAATGGCTTGGCCTGAATGTAACCCGTTGTAATCACGGAAGCCATGAGAATGAAGCCTTCGTCACTTTTTTTGCGCGTTATCTCGAAAAAGGCCGTACCTGCAGCCTGTATGAATGTTCACGCTTTCTTCGCGAGGATCAACGCTGGTACTATGTCGACGGAACAACGCCGGAGTTAGGGCGTAACGATCGCTGTCCTTGTGGCTCCGATAAAAAATACAAAAAATGTTGTGGCTAATCTGGACAGATGCCCAACAGCTTCACCATTCATCGCTTTGACAGGACTCTGATCGAGATGCAAGCGCAAACCATGCAACGAAAAGTTTTACGGACCATTTGCCCCGATGCCAAAGGTCTGATCGCCAAGATCACCAACATTTGCTACAAGCACGAACTGAACATTGTGCAGAACAATGAGTTCGTCGATCACCGTACCGGGCGCTTTTTCATGCGCACAGAGCTGGAAGGCATTTTCAACGACAACACGCTGCTGGCTGACCTCGACAGCGCGCTGCCGACCGGTTCGGTACGTGAGCTGCACAGCGCCGGACGTCGCCGCGTGGTGATTCTGGTCACCAAAGAGGCGCATTGCCTGGGCGATCTGCTGATGAAGAGCGCCTTTGGTGGTCTGGACATGGAAATCGCCGCCGTCATTGGTAACCATGAAACGCTGCGTTCACTGGTCGAGCGTTTTGACATCCCGTTCGTGCTGGTCAGCCATGAAGGCCTGACGCGCGAAGAGCACGATAACCGCATGGCGGATGAGATCGATCGCTATCAGCCGGATTACGTGGTGCTGGCGAAATACATGCGCGTGCTGACGCCGGCGTTTGTGCAGCGTTATCCCAACCAGATCATCAATATTCACCACTCGTTCCTGCCAGCCTTTATTGGCGCCCGTCCTTATCATCAGGCCTATGAGCGCGGCGTGAAGATCATCGGTGCCACCGCGCACTACGTGAACGACAACCTGGATGAAGGCCCGATCATCATGCAGGACGTGATTAACGTCGATCACAGCTATACCGCTGAAGAGATGATGCGTGCCGGACGCGACGTGGAAAAGAATGTACTAAGCCGCGCGCTGTATAAAGTGCTGGGCCAGCGCGTGTTTGTTTACGGCAACCGCACGATCATTCTTTAACCACTGCGGCGCTGATTTGCGCAACTCTTCAGCGCCACGCGTAAAAAGTGGGCAAACGATTGAGTTTTTTACTGCGGGCGCTTTACAGACTGAACGCATTTGGTATGATGCGCCCCGCTTTCAGGCATAAAGATTCAGGCCAGTGGCGGGATTCCCGAGCGGCCAAAGGGAGCAGACTGTAAATCTGCCGTCATCGACTTCGAAGGTTCGAATCCTTCTCCCGCCACCATTTCATGCTGCAGTCCTCTTCCAGCCAGTCAATAAAGCCAGTTAATAACACCTGGAGAAGGATGAGAAACTTCGACCGAAGGTTCGGGTCGAACGCAGTGAGACAACGCGCGTCAGCGCGGCCCGCAGGGTGAGCCGCTTGCGGCGAATAATCCTTCTCCCGCCACCATTTCATGCTGCACATCTCCTCCAGCCGATAGAAAAACCAATAAATAACATCCGGAGAAGGATGAGAAGCTTCGACCGAAGGTTCGGGTCGAACGCAGTGAGACAACGCGCGCAGCGCGGCCCGCAGGGTGAGCCGCTTGCGGCGAATAATCCTTCTCCCGCCACCATTTCATGCTGCACTTTTCACCAGACCGACATCTGAATTTACGCGATGCCTGGTCGCCATCAATGGCGCCCCTTATATCCCGATCATTCTCCTCCGGGTATGATGA